>JACYMF010000022.1 GCA_015272165.1 Cyanobacterium sp. T60_A2020_053 | reverse complement strand
TGTCTTCTTGTCAAAAACAAATCAATTTTGATCCTGACTTTGAAAACACCCTGCTCCCAAAGGGCGAGGGGAGAATCGCTTTTCATTAAATTCTCACAAATCAGAACGGATTGCTATAAGATAATTATTATGACTTATAACTGACTGTGATAATGTTTTCATTGCTTTTGAATTATAATAAAAATTAACATCAAACTTAAATTTATTTATGGTAGTTATTTTGTCGGCAGTTTTGCCCGTAGCTGTAATTATTTTAGTGGGTTATATTGCTGGACAGAAATTGAACTTGGATACCGTTACTTTATGTGAATTAAGTGTTTATATTTTCGCTCCAGCTATTGTTGCTGATAGTCTTTATCGCACTACAGTATCAGGAAATAGCATATTTTTGATCATATTCAATTACACTATAATTTCAGCTATTCTCTATTTTTTAATAGTAATTTTTAGTAAAATTTTTCATATAAAACAAAAAAATAAACAAAGTTTTTTTGCTATCATTCTTTCTCCCAACAATGGAAATATGGGCTTACCTATTGTTACTTTTGCCTTGGGTAATGGCGGTTTGGAAAGAGCGGTTATTTATATGATTGCTTCCAGTATTTTTTTATTTGGAATGTTACCAGCAATTCTTAGTAATCAAAGTTTTAAAAAGAGCATTAAATTAACTCTTGGCTTACCTTTAGTGTGGGCAATGCTAGGAGGGGCGCTGTTAAATTTTTTATCTATTCAACTACCTTTTAATCTAGGTAAAAGTTTAGAGTTATTAGGTATTGCGGCTATTCCTACGGCTTTGATTATTTTAGGAATGCAGTTATCACAAAGTAAATTTGAGTTTAATTTAGAGGTATCTTTACTAGCAGGAATCAAATTAATTTTTGCTCCGTTAATTGCTTATTTTGTGGGTGGGTTAACGGGATTATCAGGGTTAGATTTACAGGTGTTAATTTTACAAACTGCCATGCCTACGGCAGTTAATAGCTTAGTAATGGTAAAACAATTTGGCGGTAATGATGTTTTAGTCGCTCAAACTATTATTATTTCTACGGTGATGAGTTTTATTTCATTGCCAATTATTATCGGTTTAATCAATTAGGGGTTGCTGAAAAAGTATTGTGGTGAGGGGAGGTGTCAGGCTTCGGGTGTCAGGTTTGAGGTGAAATGCTTATTAATGAAAGACTTTAGCCAAATAGTTATTTTTCATAAATTACTCATTTGTATCAATTATTTTTGATTCGTAACTAAGAAATACAGTATTTTTGAAGAAAAAACGTTATTTTTTGCACTTTTTTTAATGTAAATTATGCTTAAAGTCTTTGTTTAATTAGGTTTCTGAGTTATTCAGCAAACCCTAATTAGGATTTGATGATCTTTTTTGGTTAACGGATCATCTCTAATAAATTTGTACTTCCCCAAATTGCTCCAATAATAATAGAAGCAGAAAGAATCCCAGCAATTAAAGCAACTATAAATCCAGCTAAACAGATTAAACCGTCATCTTCTTGTAAGCCAAAACCGATGATGAATACACCCATGGCGGGCGCTGTATTGGTGCCGGGTATGGGTATCATCATGGAAATGCCCATTAAAGCAATGATTACGCCTAAAAAAACTTTTCCTAGGGGTGTATTACAAATATAGGTCAAACGTGGTTTTGTGATGTTTTCAATTTTTTGTAGCCATGGCAAACCTTTTTTAAAAAAATTTTGTGCCATAGTTTTTTTCATTGCACCTTTTTTTAATCGTTTTGGTAGCCATGGAGTTTTAGCGCCCGTCGCCAGTTGCATTCCCAATAAAAATATCAAAATACCGAAGGGTATGGAATAGCCGGGTGCTGGAATTGGCAACGCCGAGGGGAAAGATAACACCGCTAATAAAAAACCGAATATACTTTCTCCTGCTAAAGTCATTAAATCATCGAAAGTGATTTTTTCTTGTCTTTCGGTAGCGAATAAATAGTTATCCAATTTGACGGATAATTTTGCCATAAATTTTATCTAATTGGTTATGGTGAAGGGCGCTGGATTGTTTTTTAGGGTTGCTGAGAAGTGATGTCGTCAGGATAATAGACAATTGACAATGAGTTGTTAGTTATCCATAAACTTTTGTTTAATAAAGGTTTTTATTTATTCAGCAAAACTTATTTACTTATACACTATTAAATAGTAAGAATTACACAAGGATTTACCCCTGATAAAATTAATTTTTTTTAAAAGTTATTAATAGTTTATAAACCCTCTAAAGGCACAGTAAGAAAACGAGCTAATTCTGCTGCTTGATTCTCTAGTTTAGAGAGGGCAATAGGTTCACCTACAGGGGTTAGAGGTATATCTCTTTTTGGTTTTACTCTTAAATATAAGGTTCTTTTTGGGTTTAAACCTTCCTTAATTTCCGCCCTAATTGCTTGTACATCGTTAATGTCATAGACTAATTCAACACGACGATTTTCTCCTAGAAAACCACGGCGAAAAATAGTTACTTTTCCTGCTTTTTTGTCAAATTCATTATAACCGCTACCAACATTTAATAAAATTGTTAACCAAATATATGTAGCTAATAAACTTCCAGCCACGCCGTAAAATGTTAAGGCTATGCCTTGGGGTACAAATTGCACTCCTGAAACATCAGTGAATTTTAATATATCTCTGTGAAAATAACTGGATAATCCTGCTAAGAGGAAGCCGACACCGCCAATGGTGGAGGCACCAGCTACTAAAAAGTTACTGATTCGTCGAGAACCTGTGATATTGTGTTTTAAGGTATAGTCGTTAACCTGCATTTTTTTTTAAATTTTCGATAAAAACTCTCATATTATTAGTGGCTTATAGCCCTAATCTTTACTATATCATGGCTATGCTAGTTTGTTTTGGTGATGGTGAAGGGCGCTGGTTTACTAAGTCGGCTTTGCACTCATTAGTGAAGTCGTGAGGGCAAATTGACAATTGACAATGGATAATTGACAATTATGAGTTTTAACTATCCTCCTGTAGTATATGTATTTTTGTATTTTAACTGCATTTTTATTTAAAAAAAGCGTAATTTTGCGTATTTTTTTGATGCTTGTAGTATTCTTTAACTACAATTTCTTTTTTTCATCGATTCTTAAATAATTGACTGTTTTAAATCTTTTAATTGTTGTTCAATTTTTTTAATTTCTTCAAAAAAATAACTCATTTTTTCCATGTCTTGATTATTAGTATAAATAGTTATTTGTTGCTGACAATATTGCTTATATTTCTCTAAATTAACGCCCTCTAAACAAGCCAACGCAAAATTAATATTACTTTCTGGGGCAAATAATCTTTGCTTATTATTTTCACTAGGATTAAATAAAGGTTGCCAAAAAGTGATAAATTCAGGATGATTAACCATATTTTCCTGTAAAGTTGTTAATAATTTATTATCATGATAATCTATATCTATATTTTGACTGAAATAATTAATTTGTTGCCATAAGAAACGATAATGATCAAGACTAAATAGCAAATCTTTTTCATCTAAGTAATTAACGATAGTTTCTCGCCAAGAAGGGCAATGTAGATAAATCAATAGTAATAAAAATTCTGCTTCCTCTACTTGACTATTAACCGTAGATTTAAGACTTTTGCGAGGTAATTTTGCTTTAGTTTGATAACTTTTAGAATTATTTTCTAAATTGTGATAAATTTTGGTTAATTCTTGACTGTTGAGGGAATTTAATGGACTTCTACCCTTAGTTAAAATCTCGGCACAGGATAATAAATAATGATTTTTAGTAACTTCATTACTAATTTTTCTAATCAGTTTAGTCATACCTTGAAAGACTAACTCAAAATCACCACTATTTGATAAGTTTTTATCTTTTAAAATTTGGTCAATTTGCCAATCTAGCCAGAGGGGCGCTGAATCAATTAATCTTTGATATTTTTCCACAGAATCATCACTAGCATTAAGAAATTCATCGGCATCTTTGCCATTAGGAATATTAACAACTTTGAGTTTAAGTTGCCCTGTATAAATCAAATTTTCTACCTCTTTAATTGCCCTTTCTGTTGCTTTTATACCTGCTTTATCTGCATCAAAATTAACAATGATTTCCTTTGAATCAGTGTATCTTGACAGAATTTTCACATGATGACTGGTTAAAGCTGTGCCTAAAACTGCTACTACATTTTTTATATTTTGACTGTGTAAAGCAATGGCATCAAAATAACCTTCAACAATAATAACTTTATCATTTTTAGCAATAGCTTGTTTAGCTTGATCTAGCAAAAATAAAGTATGACTTTTAGAAAATAATTCTGTATCAGGAGAGTTTAAATATTTTGGCTCACTGCCATCTAAACTTCTTGCACCAAAGGCAATTATTCGACCATCTTTATCACAAATAGGAATCATTAAACGATGTTTAAAATAATCAATATAACCGCCTCCGTTTTTTCTTTCTTTGATTAATCCAGCTTTGGCAACTAAACTAATGGAATAGTGTTTTACTTCCACCAAATAATTATATAAAGTATCCCAATTATCTGGGGCATAACCTAACTTAAATTGTTGAATGGTAGCATCATCTAATTTTCTTTCTTGCTGTAAATAATCCAGCGCCCTTCGCCCTTGCGGTTGTTGTAAACTATGCTGAAAAAAACCGGAAGCAACGGCCAGAATTTCGTATAATTGTTCTCTAATAGTAATTTGTCTTTGAATTTCTTTTTGTTGTTCGGGCGCTAAACTTTTGATGGGAATATGATAACGTTGGGCTAAATCTAGTACAACTTCTTTGAAAGATTGTTTATTAATATCCATGAGAAATTTAACTGCACCACCCCCAGCACCACAACCAAAACAATAGTAAAGTTGCTTAACAGGATTAACACTAAAACTAGGGCTTTTTTCTTCATGAAAAGGACATAAACCGCTTAATTCATTCCCTTTTTTTTGTAATACTACATAATCGGAAATAATTTCTACTAAATCGATTTTGTCTTTAACTTCAGCAATGGTTTCAGGATGTAGTCGAATATAGTCCATTTATTTAATAAGTCAAAAGGGCAAAGGTAAAATTAAAGATAGCTTAGACTACCATTAATATCATGTTCGGAAATCTGTTATAAAAGATTATATCTTCGTAATTTATCCACTGTGTAATGAATTACACGGCTAATGGTGTTCCGTTCAATAAATTGAACTAATATCAAGTTCGGATAATTAGTTATAAATAGATTATCTCTTCGTAATTTACCCACCGTGTAATGAATTACACGGCTAATAGGTTTACGTTCAATAAATTGAACTAAGATATTGATATTACTAATTTGTAAGTAATCAAACGGACTTGATATAATTTTTTTACGTCTTAAAAAATGGGTTTTTAAACTCTTTATTATTCGATAATTAATTACTATTTTCGTATGGCTAAATTTTTGATAATTTTAGATTTAGATTTTTAGATCATAATTAGAATTTACTTAAAAGTAAATCTCAAGATAAATTAAACGATTGACGAAAATTCTTTGAGGCAATTAAAGGGTTAGGATGTTTAATATACTCAGTAAATATTGTGATGTTTAGGTTAGGGAATAATTTACTATATTCTATTAATTCATATCCATAATTTGAGCTAAATTCTAATGTATTCTCTGAGCATAAATGATAAATAAATAATTGTTCATTTTGCCAAAACCAGACTTCTTTAACGCCTAATTTGTGGTAAATCTGTAGAGAATCAATACTAGCAAATATTACTTCAATAGCTAAATCTGGATATTCTTTTAATTCATGAAAACAATAACTTTTATCTGGTTCTAATCCTCCTCTTTTTTCTTCTTTACGGAAAGTTGTCGAACCAGTAGGATAATAATTAATATTATGTTCTATTAAATAAATTTCTAGTAAAATTGCTATACGTTTTTTTAATATTTCATGGTTACGACTAGGAGACATAATCGTTAAAATTCCTTCGCAATACTTAATTCTAAATTTAGCAATATCATCCAGTTTATTTAATAAAATTTCGTATTGTAGCCAAGAGATATTATTGATACTAAATAAAGTATCTGTTTCTGCATTTATTAACTTTTGATTAATCAATAAATTTTCTAGTTGTGGAGTCAACATAACTTAAATGACCTCAAACTCTCTTACTTCTAATAAATTATAAGGAATTAAGCCCAGCGCCCGACCCCATTCCTCTTCAATAGCCGTCAAATCATCAGGAGGTATCTGTTTCCATAACTGACGATGCGCCCACCAAATCACGCAAATAACCTTATTATCACCCTCTAACCATACTTGTTTTTGGATAAAACCATCATAACGTTCCAGCGCCCTTGTCCAAATTAACTCATCATACTGTAAAAATACTGCTTGATCCGCTTTGGCAACTTCAAATTTGAGCCATTCAACCACCATATTACCTTGTTATAATACTTAACAAAACTTAATATAACAATTATGAACACCAAAAAGCTAGGCACAACAGACATAGAAGTATCAGCATTAGGTATTGGCACATGGGCTTGGGGTGATGCGTTTTTTTGGAATTACGGCGCCAACTACGGTGAAAACGATGTGGAAGAAGCCTTTAACGCCACCATTGCCACGGGGGTTAACTTTTTTGATACAGCGGAAGTTTATGGTAACGGTAAATCAGAGCAATTATTGGGAGAATTTATCAAAAAAACTGGGCATAATGTGCAGATTGCCACTAAATACGCGCCCTTGCCTTGGCGATTATCTCCCGATGCGGTGAAGGGCGCTGTTACCAACAGTCTGCAACGTTTACAACTATCTTACATCCCTTTATATCAAGTTCATTGGCCTTTCATGTTGATGAGTCAAAATACTTTACTTAACGCCTTAGCCGATGAAGTGGAGGCTGGAAGAATCGGCGCGGTGGGGGTGAGTAACTATTCGGCGGAGGAGATGAAAAAAGCAACGGAAATTTTAGGCAAAAGAAATATACCCCTAGCGGTCAATCAAGTCAAATATTCCCTCATCACTCGTAAAGTAGAAAGCAAGGGCATTATTAAAACCGCTCAAGATTTAGGCGTAACAATTCTCGCCTATAGCCCTTTAGCCCAAGGATTACTAACTGGTAAGTATAACCCAGATAATCCTCAAAAACCAGACGGAGGCAGGAAATTAGACCCTCGTTTTAGTGCTAATGGTTTAAAAGAACTTGCTCCTGTGTTAAACTGTTTACGAGAATTGGGACTAAAATATGATAAAACCCCTGCTCAAATTGCTTTAAATTGGTTAATGGCACAAGATAACGTTATCCCCATTCCGGGCGCTAAAAATGCTCGACAAGCCCAAGAAAACGGGGGGGCGCTGACTTTTTCCCTTTCGGCGGATGAAGTGGCAAAATTAGAAGATATTAGTCGCCCTTGGCTTAACAGTTAGTCAAACTTTGCGCCTTTGCGCCTTTGCGAGAGATTTACTCAAAATCGAATAATTTGTAGGGTGGGCAATGCCCACCATCCCTTATTTTGACAGAAATACTCATCAAAATATTTTTAAAAACAAGAAACGGGTACGACAGGATTCGAACCTGTGACCGACCGCTTAGAAGGCGGTTGCTCTAATCCACTGAGCTACGTACCCTCGTTGAGGATGTCAACATCGGAATACCATTATCGCTTATTTCTGTTAAAAATGCAAGATTAATGGTTATAATCTAGCGGTAAATGTTGGCAATTTAAGCAAATTATGCAAGTTATCGATTGGATTGTAGTATTATTATACTTAATAATTACCATGGCAGTGGGGATATATTTATCGGGAAAAGCCTCAAAAAGTTTAGAGGATTTTTTTGTGTCCGGGCGCACGTTGCCGTGGTGGTTAGCTGGTACAAGTATGGCAGCGACTACTTTTTCCATTGATACCCCTTTGTATATTTGCGGTGTGGTGGCTTCTAGGGGCATTGCCGGAAATTGGGAATGGTGGAGTTTTGGCTTTGCCCATGTGGTGTTAATTTATATTTTCGCTCGGTTGTGGAGACGCTCCGAGTTAGTCACGGATGCGGAGTTAACGGAAATTCGTTACGGTGGCAAAATGGCGGCAATTTTACGCGCTACGAAGGCTTTTTTATTCGCTGTGCCGATTAACTGTATTGGTATTGGTTACGCTATGTTGGCCATGGTTAAGGTGGTGTCTGCTTTGCAGTTATGGGAAAGTTTGGGCTTAGATGTGGGAGATAGTGGCAAGTTATGGAGTGTAATTTTTGTTAGTATTTTTGTTTTAATTTATGCTGGTTTTGCTGGTTTGTGGGGAGTTGTCGTCACGGATTTCTTTCAATTTTTCTTGGCTTTATTGGGTGCTTTTTTGGTGGCATTCTATGCTGTCAATCATGTGGGGGGAATGCGTGAGTTAGTCAGTCAGGTGCAAGAAATAACAGAAATTGACGTTTTAGCCTTTGTGCCGTTGGTGAAGGGCGCTAATGGTTGGCAGTGGAGTGATTTTGCCGGGATTAGCCTAACTACGTTTTCGGCTTATATGTTGGTGCAGTGGTGGAGTTTTCGCCGCAGTGATGGGGGAGGGGAGTTTATTCAGCGTTTGGTGGCGGCTAAAAATGAGGCTGAGGCGGAAAAAGCGGCTTGGTTTTTTAATATCCTCAATTATATGGTGAGGACTTGGCCTTGGCTTATTGTGGCGTTGGCTGGTTTGGTGATTTATCCTAATCTTGATGATCCTGAATTGGCTTATCCTTTATTGATGTTAGAATTTCTCCCCCCGATTGTTCTTGGTTTGGTGGTGGCTTCTTTGATTGCTGCTTTCATGAGTACAGTTTCTACTTCTATTAATTGGGGTGCTTCTTATTTAACTAATGATTTATATTTGCGTTTTTTTAAGCCTTCTGCGTCTCAAGCTGAGTTGGTTTTGATGGGGCGACTTGCTTCGGTATTGGTGACGGTGGTGGGCGCTGTGGCTGCTTTTTTTGCTCAAGATATTGCTACGGTGTTTCGTTTGGTGATCGCCATTGGCACAGGTCCGGGTTTGGTGTTAATTTTACGATGGTATTGGTGGCGCATTAATGCGGTGGCTGAGTTAACGGCGATGGTGACTGGTTTTATTATCGGTTTAGTCAGTACAATCCCTAATCTTAATTTATTCCCTGCGGATTTCGGTTTAAGGTTAATGATGATTTCGGGTATTACGGCGGTAATGTGGATTACGGCAATGTTTTTGACTCCTCCTGAGTCGGAGGAAACTTTAACTAAGTTTTATTTACGGGTGCGCCCAGCCGGTTTAGGATGGCAAAGGCAACAGGAAGCAACGGGGGTTCAACCTATACAAAATCTTGGTTTAGATTTGCAACGAGTCGTTGCTGGGGTAATGATTTTATTTGGCGCGATGTTAGCTATTGGTGGTTTTCTGTTGTTTAAATCTCTCACTGCTTGGGTGTCGCTGGTGGTGGGGGCGCTGGGTTATTTCTGGTTACGCCGTCTTAATAAACGGGGGAGGGCGCCTTTCCCCCGCCCCGGTAGTTAGTCTTTGGGGAAAGGGAGAAGGGGAGAAGGGGAGACAGGGAGAAAGGGAGACAGGGAGACAGGGAGAAAGGGAGAAAGGGAGAAAGGGAGGAAATTTAGAATTTAGAATGTAGAATTTAGAAAACAATCACTTCTACATTCTTCATTCCTTTCATTATCAATTATTCATTATTTTTATCAGGGGTTTTTACATCCGGAATAAAGTCGGGCTTTTTAGCATCTTCCCAACCAGCCGGGCGCTTGGAGGCATACCACGCCATTGAACCAATGACAACGGCTGCAATGAAACCAACCACATAAACCACCACGAAATAAGTGGGAAATTCTCCGGCAACAGCAAATAATATAGGGTTATTCATAAAATTTTTTTTTATTCAATAAGACAAGTTTTACAGCACATTTTAGAGGAATAAACTACGTTTTTGTTTCTCGCAAAGGCGCTAAGACGCAAAGGGAGTTTTATGACAACCAAACTTGTGGTTTAAGGAAATGAAATCTGCTGTATATCCTATTAATTTATCACGGTGACGATACAACAACGATCTAAATTCATAACTCATAATTCATAACTCATAATTCACAAGTACAATCGAAGTTAGTAAAAGTTTAAGCAAATTGAGTTTTATGGTGGCATATCAAGTTTGGCAATGGCGAGGTTTTAACATCGGTTATCAATGTCAGGGAGACAAGGGCGATGCTCTGATTTTAGTTCATGGTTTTGGGGCAAATTGTGGGCATTGGCGCCATAATTTACCTGTTTTAGCCCAAAATTATCGCTGTTATGCCATTGATTTAATTGGTTTTGGGGCTTCGGCTAAACCTCAACCGGGCACGGAAATCGATTATACTTTCGACACTTGGGCGCAACAGGTGGCAGATTTTTGTCGGGAAGTAGTCGGCACTCCTGCTTATTTGGTGGGCAATTCTATTGGTTGCATTGTCACCATGCAAATGGCTGTTAGTTTTCCTGATTTAGCGTTAGGAATTGTCGCCTTAAATTGCTCTTTGAGGTTACTTCACGAACGCAAACGAGCTTCTCTGCCTTGGGTGCGCAATGTCGGTTCTACAGTGATGCAAAAAGTATTACAAAATAAAACAATCGGTAATTTTTTCTTTGCTCAAATCGCTAAACCAAAGGTGATCAAAAACTTACTAGGTCAAGCCTACCGCCGTCGTGAAGCTATTACCGATGAATTAGTTGATTTGATCTATCAACCATCACAGGATGAGGGCGCTAGTGATGTTTTTTTAGCTTTTACGGGCTATTCTGGAGGTCCTTTAGCAGAAGATTTATTACCCATTTTACCATGTCCCCTCATCTTTTTGTGGGGTACGGAAGACCCTTGGGAGCCTATGGGTGAAGGGCGCTTGTTGGCTAATTATGATAGTGTGAAGGATTTTATACCCTTAGAAGGTTTGGGGCATTGCCCACAGGATGAAGCGCCCGACACCGTTAATCCGATTATCCTCAAATCTTTACAAAGTCTTTCAGTTAAATGTTAAGTGTTATATTAAGTTTGAAATATTCATTCTCCCCAATCTCATTATTTAACTTGATAAATTTATGAATATTAACGAGTTATTGCGCTTGTATTTACAGGGAGAAAAAGACTTTAATCGTGTTCGTCTTTCTGGTGTTGAAATAATCCAAGCTAATTTAACCCAAATTGAGTTAAACCATAGTGATTTAAGTTGGACTAATTTAAGTGCTACGGATTTAAGTGGTGGTGATTTAAGTCATGCTGATTTAGTTAATTCTAGTATTATTAGCTCAAGATTAATTGGCACAAAATTACAAAATTCTGACCTTAGTTATGCTGATTTAAGTTGGAGTAATTTTAATGGTGCTGACCTTAGCTATGCTGATTTAAGTTATGCTAATTTAGCTAATTCTTTTTTATCTAATACTAATTTTAGTTATGCTAATTTGACGGGTGCTAACCTCACTGGCGCTAATTTGACGGGCGCTAATTTCACTCGTGCTAATTTATTTCAAGCGGATTTAACTGGATTAAATTTGATGGGTGCTGATTTTACCTATGCTGATTTATCTAATACTAATTTACAGGGCAGTAATTTGAGTGAAGCTAATTTTTATCGTGCTGATTTACAGCATTGTCAATTAAGAAAAGCAAATTTAACGGGGTTAATTTTGTACAAAGCTAATTTAGCTAAGGCTAATTTAAGAAGTGCCAATTTAAGTGGTGCAATTTTAAAAGATATTAGTAATAATGAGTTTCAATTATTAAAAATTAGAAGGAAAACAGGGGGAAAAAATCAAATTATTTTTACTCATGCTAATTTACAAGAAGTCAATTTGGAAGGTAGCAACATCGAAGAAGGTAATTTTAATTATGCTTTATTTCGAGAGGCTATTTTACTAAATATTAATGCTAGTAATGGCAGTTTTATTGAAGCTAATTTACAAAATGCTGATCTTAGAAATGCTGATTTACGGGGGAGTGCGCTGGGGGGGGTTAATCTTACGGAAACTAAAATGCCTGATGGCTCGATTCATCCCTAGTTCAAAGAGTAAGGGGCAAATTTAGATTGATTTTCTCGATAGAACTCATTTCATCATATTGCAGTTAGAGAGAATAAATTAGCAAAAAATAATATAAAAACAGAAGGAAAAAGTGGTTTTATGCTAATAAAAATAAGATGGGTAATTGAAAAGTTAAATACTTGGATGGAGTGATGTAATAATTCGGTCAAAAATTTTGAAAGGACATTATTTAATTTCACACAAAAGGTAAAATTATGTTTTATTCGACTAATGCGAAGAAGAGGAGCAGTATCCTCAGATGCCAAATGGGTTAATGGGTTCTATATAGATTAATTGATGACACGCCCTAAGGAAGGTAAAGAGAGAGAAAAATCATTTGTAAGTAATTGATGATAAAAATGTTGAGTTTGAGTGGGGTCAATTTGCTGTAAATGTTCTAAAAGTTGATAAGTACAATCAGTTAAAGTCGTAATATCTAAATCATAGTAACTTGGTTCATAATCCACTAACTTACGAATGCCCTCCCCCCATAATACCAGCGCCCCTCGCCAATTATTATGACTAAGGTGATAGCAACCTACCGCTACTTGTAAAACCCCTTGATAAAAGGTTTTATCCGGCTCACTGGCTTCCATCCATAGGGCTTCGAGGGTATCATGACAAGCATAAAATTCTCTCTCATTAAATTGTTTAACTGCTTCTTGTAAAGACATTTGATAATTAATAATTGAGGCTCTTCATTACTTGGTATGCAAATTGCATTTTGAGAACGAGAGAGTAAGGCTTACAGTCTCGGCAGCATACTATCTAGTGAAGACCCATAATTGATAATGAACAATGTATAATTTACGCACCAATAATTAAGTATTCAAACTTCATAATTAATAATTTTTTCCTAATTATTCAGCGCCCGTAAAAAATTCTTCATAGTAGCAAATAAACCGAGAGACTTAGCTGGAGTGGAGGGTGTTGTATCCTCACCCTGTAAAATAAGGTCTAATGCCTCTCCCAAAGGCTTTGTGGGGGTTTCGGTAATCAACTCAAAGCGATTTTCAGGTAATTCTCGCCACACTTGCCACAAATTAGGAAAAACTCGCATTACCACCGCATCATCTAAGGGGCGATAATAATAACAAGATTCAAGAGTGCTTAAAAAACGCTCTCGTAACTGTCGTGCCGCATAACCGATACCAACCACACTAACATCCTCCAATTGCGGTATAATAAGCACCACAGGGCGATCTCCAGCAAGATTACATAACTTTTCTACCTGTGCCACTTCCACTGCTGAAGGACAAACCACCAAGAAAAATTGATCATTATCTGCCACTTTATTTTTCACAGGGGAACGACTACTACCCAAATCTGTCACCTGAAATGTCGTCTCACCCCATTCCCTTTTTGCTAAAGCCGCCGCCCCTGTATCAGGAAACAATACTTTCAATCCTGAATCATATTCTGCAAATAATAAGGCAAATTCATAAGCTAATGATTGCGCTTTCAAGGCAATTTCAGGAATAATTAATTCTACCATCAAACGATTATAGCCAGAGGCGAGGGCGCTTTGAGTGGCGGAGTGCGCTTGAGAAATCGCTATTTCTAACGATTGAGGAATTTGAGTCATGGACAATATTAATTAGTTATTTTTTATCATCATTTTAACAAAATCTTCATAACAAGGCTTTTCGGTTATGGAATCAAAAAATTAGACTTACTCAAAAGACCTCTCCAATAATTTATGATTCTTTAATTATAAGGCTTCAAGCATCTTAACTTTCGGCAACGGGCGCTCGTTACAACCCTTACTCTTTCTTTTAAAATCATGACAAAATCAATTTCGACCAAAAAATATCACTTAGTACAACTTCAAAGTTTCTTCTTCCTTCTTCAAGATTACACTCTTTAATAACCGTAGTTTCTATTCTTAATCTTACCAAGCCAGAAACCGTCAAGAATGAGGATTATTTTGAATATGATTCCATGTATAATTGTTCATTTTTCTGACATATTTTTGCTTATAAATTAAAATAATTATACAAAATTTTTAGATTTATTATATTTTGGAGAGGTCTATTACACGCCATACAATTATTAACTAACTAATTATACCAGCGCCCTTCACCCCATAAAAACTAATGGTAGTATTGCCATAGGATTTAGTTTGTAATAATTCAAAATCTTCATTAATAATAGTAGGAGATTTTTTGGGGTCAAATTCTAAGGCAATTTCTCCGAAGGGCGCTAAAAGATCATAATTTTTGATCATTTCTAACAGAGGATTATATAAGTCTAAATGATAGGGCGGGTCAATATAGATCAAATCAAATTGATAATTTTGCAAATTTCTAAGACGTAAGCGCGCATCACCCTTCAATACTTTAAATTCTTGATCAGATTCTGCTAGTCTTGCCCAATTTTCTCTGATGAGGTGACAGGCGCTGGGGGATTTTTCGATAGCTACCACAGAATAAGCGCCCCTCACCAAAGCCTCAGCGCCCATGGTACCATTCCCAGCGCACAAGTCCAACCAACGACAATCGATAATTTTATCTTGCCAAATATTAAAAATTGCTTCTCTTACTTTAGATGTGGTGGGGCGTGTTTCTTGCCCTGATAAAGTTTTAATGACTCGATTGCCGTAGATACGCATTTTTCAGAAATTATATTAAAGAAAGTTTAGTAATTTTCAACCAGAAAAACCCCTAAAAATTTATCGTCACGATGAAATATTACCTATCATAGAAAACATTGATTTACCAATAACTCCTAACAATATATTTTCTTGGCTAAAAATCAAATAATTAGGCTTTGATGAAACAGTAGGTTGGGTTGAAGTAAAGAAACCCAACAGTAAAGGGCGTTGCTGAATTAAGTTATGAAAATAAAAACTTAACGATCTGGAATACTTACTATTTAATAATTTAGCGATCTCTAAAATATAAATCATACTCAAAATCAGCAAAGCTCAATAAAGATTAACCAATTCCTAACGCAGGATTTTCTTCCGTATCCCCTTGATGGACAGTTTTCACCCACTTTAAGCGTTTTTGACGAAATGACATTCTCGCAGTGGTCACCGGCATAACAATAAACCAATGTATCATATAAATCATGCCGAAAAAACTTTGTCCTATCATCTTAACGGTATCGGTGAAACTAATCTCACTCTGATGATTACGTCTTAAACCCGTAAACATTCCCCAAAATGCCAAAATGAGAGTTAAACTGCTGATGGGCGCTATTAAAGGCAGACGGTGACGAGTTATCACCATTAAAAAATCAGGAAGTGCGGCGGTAGGGAAAATATATTGCACCATAAAAAAGAAAAATAAATCAAATTTTTTGCGCCAATTTAAGCGACTACTAATCAAAAAGCGCCAATAATCAAGATAACGCTGATAACCACCTTCCGCCCAACGACTGCGTTGATGCCATAGCGCCCTCACCCCTCGCACACCTTCCTCCCCTACCGCAGGATTTTCTAAAATATCAATATTCCAACCATCAAGATGTAAACGAATGGTAAGATCAAGATCATCAGTGATAGTCTCCTCATTCCAACCACCACAACTATTCAGCGCCCTCCGCAACACAAACTGCCCATTGCCTCGCAACTCACCGATACCACCACAATTAATTCTCTGACGCTGAAAATAACTATCTAAACCCATCTCTACATATTGCCCTTGGGTCCAAAAATTCTCGCTACTATTAGATATAGACTTGCGCACCTGCACAGCGCCCGTCACCTCATTTTTAAATAATTGTATTACCTCTTGTAATATATTTTCAGGCACAATAGCATCAGCATCAAACACTCCGATAATGTCACCCTGACAGAGAGAAAAGGCTTGATTTAAAGCCCCAGACTTACCGCCTTTCCCTTGAGCATCTCGATGTAACACGTTTAACTGAGGCGATTCTAGGGCTAATTGGTTGAGGATTTCTCCTGTTTTATCACTACTATTATCATCCACAATCCATAATTCATAACGATCTTGAGGATAATCTAATTTTAGTAACATTTTCACTAATTTAGCGATAACTACTTCCTCATTTTTAGCCGACACCAACAGAGAGACAAATGGCATTCCCCCCTCTGCCAGAGGAGAGGGAGTGAGGGTGAGGGCATCCGTTGCAGGGGTTAAACTAGGGTGAAGGGCGCTGGTAAACATCAACCTAAACCCTTGAATAGTGACGAATAAACCTAAAGCGATGATAACGATAAAATTATATGGTAGTAAATGTAAACCAATAGTAAAAGCCCAAATTAAAGTTAAAGCGAGGGCAGATTTTTTCCTTCTGCCTGACAACCCTTGAAAAAAATCATTTCTAAATTCATCTTCTTCCCTTTCGGGATCGTTAAATTCGGCTATTAATGAGGTAATAGGATCAGTTTCGAGGTTTTTATTGTCTGGCATAATTAACTTTTAGCTCCTAATTTTGATCAAGTGCGATAATTAACCATATTCTAACTCAAGAAGGAAAGGGCAAAGGTTGAGTGAGTTATGAATTATGAGTTATGAATTATGAATGGAGTCATGGGGGCAGAGAGAATCAATTACATTGGTGTTTAGATGTGGCATTGAGAGAAGACCATAGTAGAATTAGACAGGGCAATAGTGCAGAAAATATGGCTTTAATTCGTCATCTAGCTCTGAATTTGCTGAATAAAGAAAAAGAGTATGGAAGAGGAAAAAAAGCACAACCACTAAAAGCAGGGTGGGATGAAAGATATCTGCTCAAAATTTTATCTTCCTGAGTATGCGTTTGCCCTAATCACAATTGTGTAAGGATTGACAAAAAAAGAAAAAAGATGTTATGGTAATAGGGTTGTAACAAAAGATTAACTATTTCACTGTCAGAACAGAGAAAAAAACATCAGCATTTATGGGCAATAAGCCAACCATCGCCGTTTCTCACTTAGGATGTGAAAAAAATCGTATTGACTCTGAGCATATGCTCGGATTACTAGCTCAATCAGGTTATCAAATTGATAACTGTGAAGAATTAGCCGATTATGTCATCGTTAACACCTGTAGTTTTATTGAATCCGCTAGACAAGAATCCGTCAGAACTTTAGTAGAATTAGCAGAAAATCAGAAAAAAATAATTATTTCTGGTTGCATGGCGCAACATTTCCAAGAAGAATTACTCACTGAATTGCCTGAAGCCGTGGCATTAGTAGGTACAGGAGATTATCAAAATATTGTCGACATTATCCAAAGGGTAGAAGCAGGAGAAAGAGTTAAAGCTGTTTCCTCCGAACCTACCTATATCGCTGATGAAAATATCCCTCGTTATCGCACCACTTCTGAAGGAGTGGCATATCTACGAGTGGCTGAGGGCTGTGATTATCGTTGTGCTTTTTGTATTATTCCCCATTTAAGGGGAAATCAGCGTTCGCGCACCATCGAATCTATCGTTAATGAGGCTCAACAATTAGCAGATCAAGGAGTGCAAGAATTAATCTTGATTTCTCAAATTACCACCAATTATGGTGTTGATCTCTATGGTGAACCGAAATTGGCGCAATTGTTGAGGGCGCTGGGTAAAGTAGATATTCCTTGGATACGCATTCATTATGCCTATCCCACCGGTTTAACGGATGGAGTGATTGAAGCAATCCGAGAAACCCCTAATATCCTTCCTTACCTTGATTTACCCCTACAACATTCCCATCCTGACATTTTAAGGACAATGAATCGCCCTTGGCAGGGACAGGTTAATGATCGCATTATCGAACGCATTAAGGCTAGTCTGCCTGATGCAGTGATGCGTACTACATTTATTGTGGGATTTCCGGGAGAAACCCAACAAAACTTCAATCATTTGTTACAATTTGTAAAACGGCATCAATTTGATCATGTCGGTGTGTTTACATTTTCCCCCGAAGAAGGAACAAAAGCCTGTGATATGGCGGATCAAGTTCCAGAGGAGGTGAAAATCGCTCGTAGAAATGAATTAATGGAAGTACAACAACCCATCGCTGAGGCAAGAAATGCCCAAGAAGTGGGCAAGTTAGTTCCTGTTTTAATTGAGCAAGAAAACCCCAGCAGTGGTGAATTAATCGGACGTTCTCCCCGTTTTGCTCCCGAAGTGGACGGTTTAGTCTATGTTCAGGGTGAAGCGAATCTCGGTTCTATTACTCCCGTGAGAATTACTGATGCCGATGTCTATGATCTCTATGGTGAAATTGAGATTGATCGGTAATTTTCTAGTTATTTGATAACGATGAAGGGCGCCCTCCAAAGTGCGTTGATATTGCTGTGTATCTCAAGGAAGAGTTTATTTTGAAGTAATAATGTAAGGCATAATTTAGACGAATTATTGGCAATTTTCACGATCATCGTATCGCTCCTTACCAGTTTTGCTTCATTTCAGGTTTTCCCTCATTCATCTGGGGTCAAGACTTTCAGTTCACAATTAATTATATAAATACAGATGACAACTTCTTTTGCCAGTTTAGGACTATCAGAATCTATCCTTAACCAATTAGATAATATTGGTTTTACTACTCCTACCAAAATTCAAACTTTAGCGATTCCTGAGTTAATCGCTGGGCGTGATGTGGTCGGTCAATCGCAAACTGGTACGGGTAAAACGGCGGCTTATTCGTTGCCGATTTTGGATCGTATTGATCGTGATTCTAAGCAAGTTCAGGCGTTAATTTTAGCGCCCACCAGAGAGTTAGCCCAACAGGTGGCAGAATCTTTCAAGGATTTGATTGGTAGAGAAAAAATTTTTGTAACCACCGTTTATGGTGGGCAATCTATGGAGCGTCAAATTCGCTTTTTAGAAAAAGGTTCTCATATCGTAGTGGGAACTCCGGGTCGCCTTATTGATTTATTACATCGCAAACATCTTCATTTAGAAGCCCTTAAATATGTGGTGTTGGATGAAGCGGACGAAATGCTGAGTATGGGTTTCATTGATGATGTGAAAACTATTTTATCCTGCACTCCAGCGCACCGTCAAACTACTTGTTTCTCGGCTACTATGCCCAAAGAAATTCAGTTGTTGGTCAAAGAATTTATGAAAGACCCTGTTAATGTAACAGGTGAAAAACCGCAGGATACTCCTTCACGCATCGAGCAGTCGGTGTATATGGTGCCTCGTGGTTGGTCAAAAATTAAGACCATTCAACCGATTTTAGAAATCGAAGACCCTCAATCGGCCATTGTGTTTGTACGTACTAAGCGCACGGCTTCAGAGTTAACCTCAAAATTACAGGAAGCGGGGCAAAGTGTGGATGAATACCACGGCGATTTGAGTCAGCAACAACGGGAAAGATTAATTCAGCGTTGGCGCGAAGGCAAAATTAAGGTAGTTGT
Source organism: Cyanobacterium sp. T60_A2020_053 (assembly GCA_015272165.1). Taxonomy (NCBI): domain Bacteria; kingdom Bacillati; phylum Cyanobacteriota; class Cyanophyceae; order Chroococcales; family Geminocystaceae; genus Cyanobacterium; species Cyanobacterium sp. T60_A2020_053. The sequence continues at coordinate 8,801 of JACYMF010000022.1, read as the reverse complement.
GGCTACGGATATTGCCGCGCGTGGTTTGGATGTGTCTGATTTAACCCATGTGTTTAATTTTGATTTACCTGACAATGCGGAAACCTATATCCATCGTATTGGACGGACGGGGCGCGCTGGAAAGGAAGGTAAAGCCATTGCGTTGGTTGAACCTAGCGATCGCCGTTTGTTACGTCAAATTGAGCGCCGTTTAAATCAACCTATCAAGGTTGAAACTGTGCCGAATCGTTCTACGGTGGAGGCAAAACGGATGCTTAAACTGAAGGATCAAATCAAGGATTCTTTGAGCGGTGAGCGTTTAGCTTCTTTCTTACCCTTGGTTAAGGAATTAAATGAGGATTACGATTCTAGCGCCATTGCGGCAGCAGTTTTGCAGATTCTTTATGATCAAAATTGCCCTGCTTGGTTACAAGAAGATTGGGAAGTACCACCTCCGGCTACTTCTAGTAAGCCTAATTTAAGTGGTAAAGGTAAATCTTCTGGTGGTCGGAAGTATGGACGTTCTAATAGTAGTTACAGTGGCAAGTCTCGCCGTAGTTATGAAAGTCCTAAAGTAAGATAAATAATTTGCCCTTCACTGTTACGGTGGAGGGCGCTTTTTTTTTGCCATAGTAACCTCAGTTCGATATAACAGTAAAATCGAAAACATTGTGGAATAAGCATTTGGGGCTAAAAATGAATTTTAATTCAAAAATAACCACCACAAATTAGGGCTAAAATACTTCTTTATTGGGAAAATCTTGAAGATGATAAATCATCAAATAATTTTGATAATAATGTTTAAAATTTCGATAACTAGAATGATGAAAATAAATAATAATAGTCATAATTTCACTTAAAGATAATCGACTATTTTTAATTCTTTTTTTCTGTTGGGAGCATAAAATATAATGATTAAAAGACGGTTCAAAAGTTAAGCAAAAATCATCCAGGTCACAGAACAGTGTTTCTAATTCCATAAAAATCAATAAAAACAACATATTGATTATGAAATTAAGAAAAAACAAGATAAGAGACTAGCAATAAAAATTAATAAATATTACAAAATTGATGCCAGTGGCAGGTTCATATATTAAGAAGTGTAAAGTAAATAGGGTCTGCTGAATAAATCAAAACCCTTGTCAAATAAAAGTTTAAAGTCTATTCTACATAACAAAAAGTGTCATAAATTGACTTTTTTCTCTAAAAATACTCTATTTTTTCCATCCGAATCAAAAATAATTGATACAAATGAGCAATTTATGAAAAGTAACTATTAGGCTAAAGTCTTTAATTTATAAGCATTTCACCTGAAACCTGACACCTGAAGCCTGATACCTCCCCTCACCAAAATACTTTTTCAGCAACCCCTAATTCATTTCGTCGGTTCAACTTTTTGCTCGAATTATATCATCGTCTGAAAATTACACCTGAAACCTGCAACCTGCAACCTGAAACCTACCCTTTTAGGCTTAGGATAAAGTAATATAAGCAATGCTGTGCAACCAAATCAAAGTTTTGCGATTATGTTCAGTAAGACAAAGACAGTTTTCATCTTGCCAAAGAATATTACCATTCAAAACTTTATTAGTAGTTAAGCCGATTTCTACTGCTTTTTTTTCTTTGATTACGGTCTGAATTTGACGTACACTAGGAAGACCAGTATTGAATGCCGACATATTTTTAATTTTTTTAAGCACTAACTATGACATTGAAGTTTACCAAATATCACGGACTCGGTAATGATTTTATTTTGATTGATAATCGCCATAGTGATCAACCTTTGATTTCCGCCAGTGAAGCGGTGAAGTTGTGTGATCGTCATTTTGGTATCGGTGCTGATGGGGTGATTTTTGTGTTACCCGGTGTCAATGGTTGTGATTATACCATGAGAATTTTTAACTCTGACGGTTCTGAGCCTGAGATGTGCGGTAATGGTATTCGTTGTTTTGCTCAATTTGTGACGGAGTTGGAAGGAAAGGAAGAAATCGGTAAACAATATCCCATTCATACTTTAGCTGGTACGATTACTCCTACTATTCAAGGTGCGGGGATGATTACGGTGGATATGGGCGCACCTCAATTACGCGCTGATTTGATTCCTACGACTTTAGGGGCTGAAACGGTGATTAATCAACCTTTGACTATGGCTGAAAAAACCTATGAGGTAACTTGTGTCAGTATGGGTAATCCTCATTGTTTGGTATTTGTGGAGGATGTGGCTAATATTGATTTGAGCGTTATTGGTTCAAAGTTTGAAACTAATGCTGTGTTTCCTCAAAAAACTAATACTGAGTTTATCCAAGTTATTGATCCTCATTACGTTAAAATGAGGGTTTGGGAGAGGGGCGCTGGAATTACTTTGGCTTGTGGCACGGGGGCGTGCGCTACTGTGGTAGCTGGAGTTTTGACGGGTAAAACTGAGCGTATTTGCACGGTGGAGTTACCCGGCGGATGTTTAGATATTGAGTGGCGCGAAAGTGATAATCATGTTTATATGACTGGACCGGCGCAGAAAGTTTTTACTGGTACAATTGTTTAGGTTATAACCGCTTTGCCCTCTCAAACCCTCTCAACCCCTGCTTACGAAGCAGGGTGTTTTCAAAGTCAGGATCAAAATTGATTTGTTTTTGACAAGAAGACAATATAAGGATGATCCCCCCCAACCCCCCTTAAAAAGGGGGGAGATTCAGGGAGACAGGAGGATTTTTTACTATTAATTGATTTATTAGTAGTTAAAAACCTCTGAATTTCAGATTATTGGCTAGTTTGAGAAACTAACATTTTTGAGAATGAAAACGCCCTCACCCCCCAACCGCTATCCCAAAGGGCGAGGGGCTTAAGCTCCTTGTTATTATAGCTTTGGGAAAAATAAAACACACAATTAATTTTGCTGACTTACTCAATAGTAAATGTTTTCGGAAAATAACAAAAGAGGGATATATAGCAATACTAAATGAGTTGTGGTAATTAAGTTAGTTGAAAAGGCAACAGGCAAAAGACAAAAGGCAATGGGGATGGTATCTTCGATGTTTTTTTCTAGTAATTGATTTTTCACGAATGATTTAGGACTGCTATACAGCGCATTTCAAATGAATAAACCACGTTTTTTGTTTCTCGCAGAGGCGCAAAGACGCAAAGATAATATTTGTAATAATCCAAAGTGTGGTTTAAGAAAATGAAAACTCCTCTAAAAAGCGCTGTAATCAGTGATCGATTTGCCAATATTGATTTAAGTTTATTCATAATCAATACATTAATAAAAAACTATTTTCTCAACTTTTGTTATGATAGTCCTTATTATAGGCTGTCAAAATCAGTATCAAAAAATTGCCACCTAAAAAAAGGGTTGAATGTTGATTCAACCCTCACACAAATTAAAATTAAATAGTTCTAATCCGATTACGGAGCTAAAGCGTGACCTCTTAATAAACTACCAATAGTTTTAGCAGTAATTTTTAACTGTACTAAAGGATTGGCAGGAACTACGGTTTTATAGAGGTAGCTATCAAAAGTGATTTTTTGTACATCAATATCGGCACACATCTCTACAAAAGCTTCACGGGTAGCATCACTACGATAGAAAACTCGTTGTAAAATATCGAGGACTAAGTAAGTGGTGCCATACTGTTTGTCCCAGCGTTTGAGATAGGTTTTAAGATCAGCTTCGGTAGGTACTTTTTGACCGTTATTGCTAGTTTCTACAATCACTTCAGCGCACATCCGCGCACTTTTAGCGGCAAAATAAATACCTTCTCCAGAAGACTTGGTAACAGTACCGGCGGCATCACCCACCAAAGCAACTCTACCTACGACACGACGAGGGCGAGGATGTTCAGGGATGGGGTGCGCTTCTACTTTAATAATTTCGCCACCTTCTAAACGTTTCGCCGCGCGCTGACGAATTCCAGCTTGTAAATCTTTAATAATTGCCTTATTAACTTTCATTGTACCAGTACCCACGGCAACGTGATCGTATTTAGGGAATACCCAAGCATAGAAATCGGGGGAAACATCATCACCCACATACATTTCCGCTAAATCTTCATAGTATGCCATTTTATCTTCAGGTAGTCTGATTCTTTCTTGGAAAGCAATAGCATAGTTATAATCACCTGCGTCGATGGCTTTAGCAATACGAGAGTTAGCGCCATCCGCCCCAATTACTAAATCAACTTTGAGAGTTTTCATTTCCCCTTGAGCAGCACCATTGCTATGATCCGCATAATGTAAGGTATAGGGGTCTTGATCTCTTTCGGGTATATCTAATTGGTAAACAGTACCATTGATTAAATTTGCTCCTAATTTAGCGGCGCGCTCACGCATAAAACCGTCTAAAACTTCACGGCGACACATGCCGATGTATTCACCATCTTTGAGAGTTTGACCAATATTGACCTCAATATTAGAAGGGGAAATCATTTTCATTTTTCTGACCTGGCGATCAATGATTTCGGGGGGTAAATCAAACTCACTGACCATACAAAGGGGAATTGCGCCACCACAAGGCTTGGCATTATCTAATTTTCTTTCAAATAAATAAGTTTCAATACCTGCTTTTGCCAAAACTTCAGCCGCAGAAGAACCAGAAGGTCCACCGCCTACTACTGCTACCCGAATTGTCACGGTTGCTTATCTCCTAAAATTCTTATTAATTGCTGTTTTTATTATTTTACCGAAACTTGACGCTCTCTTTTGATTAAGAATTGCATCTAATATACTTTCTTAAAGTTAATGGAAAATGATCCTCTTACTGATTTTTCCTTGCAATTTTGCAACAGTCCTTAACAAAGAAAGTAATATTTCTCAATATTTTTCCCATGCTGTTAACTCAAATATGTATAACTGCGTAAATTTTGGTCATAATTTTTCAGTAATAATTGAGCTTGTTCTAAAGTTAGTTTATTTTTACTCACAGCATCTTCAGTTAAACAGCGCACTTGCTCTTGTAATTGCTCCCCTTTATATTCCACATATTCTAAAACATTATTAACCGTATCACCTTTAACGATATATTGTATTTGATAATTATTTTCTCCACTGGTAATGTGTACCACATTTATATCTCCAAAAAGATTATGTAAATTACCCATAATTTCTTGATAAGAGCCTACTAAAAACATCCCTAAATAGTAAGGTTTATAATCTACTTGATAAGGACTATTTTCTTCAATTTCTAAGTTGTGTAAAGGTAAACTATTTTTGACATCTTGTAAGTCAATGAATCGGTCAATTTTACCATCACTATCACAAGTTAAATCAGCTAAAATTGCTTTTTCTTGAGGTTCTTCATTTAAACGATGAATGGGCATAATGGGAAATAGTTGATCGATTGCCCAAGCGTCGGGCGCTGATTGAAACACTGATAAATTAATGTAATAAGTGGAGATCATTAAATCTGTCAATTCTTCTAAATCATCACTAACATAACTTTCATTTTGGATGATTTGATAAATTTTTTGTCCACAAGCCCAGTATAATTCTTCTGCCTTTGCCCTTTGATTTAAGCTCAAATAACCAAAGTTAAATAAGCTAATTGCTTCCTCTTTAAATTGCACGGCATCATGGTACATTTCTTGATAATTTTGCAGATCAATATTATGATAAGTTTCCCATAAATTGCGAATTACTAACGGCTCTTTTTCGGTGGAGGGCGCTGGTATATTTGAAGGCGCACGATTGCTATTTACCACATTAAAAATTAACACTGATTGATGGGAAGACAGCGCCCTCCCACTTTCACTAACTAAAATGGGTGGGGTGACGTGCGCTTCATCACAACAATCCTTCACTGCCGCCACAATATCATTAGCATAGTTTTGCATATTGTAGTTTTTCGAGGCATAAAAATTAGTTTTTGAGCCGTCATAATCCACTGCCAAACCACCGCCCACATCAAGATATTTCATCCCAGCGCCCATCACCGCTAATTGTACATAAATTTGTCCAGCTTCCCTAATAGCATCCTTAATCACAGCAATAGACGAAATTTGCGATCCAATATGAAAATGTAATAACTGCAAAGAATCTAATAAATCATGACTTTTGAGAGTATTAAAAACCGTCATAATTTCGGGAATAGTTAAACCAAATTTTGCTTTTTCTCCCGTAGAATTTCCCCAATGTCCACTACCTTTAGTTTTTAACTTTGCTCTGACACCTACTTGCGGTTTTAAGTCTAATTTTTTACTAATTTCAAGGATTAAATATAGTTCTTTAATTTGTTCTATTACAATAATTAAATTGTGTCCTAATTGTTGTGCTAATAGAGCAGTTTCTAAATATTCTCTATCCTTATAACCATTACAAATTAACAAAGTTTCTCCACTAGAATCTATGGGTAAACTAGCTAAAGCAATCATTAATTCAGGTTTAGACCCCACCTCTAAGCCAAAGTGATAGGGCTTTCCATACTCGACTAAGGCTTCTACTAACTGCTTATGTTGATTACATTTAACAGGAAAAACACCCCGATAAACATTACCATAATTATAACGATTAATGGCATTTTCCATACATTGATGTAAACGCTGTAAACGGTCTGCTAAAATGTCAGAAAAACGAATTAAAACAGGTAAATTTATATCCCGTTTTTGTAAACTATCTACTAAGTTAAATAAATCTATTTTTTCTCCCTTTCCTCTCGGTGAAACTGTAATATTTCCTAGCTCATTAATGTCAAAATAGGGATGTCCCCACCCTTCTAACTGATATAATTCTGCACTACGGGCGCTATTCCAACTTGTCATTACTGTAATCCCTATTTATTTCAAAATTAATTATTTTCACGCCTAAACCACCTTTTCCCAACTACAAAGAGTTAAGAAAAAGTGGTTATTATTTATACTCTTATTATATAGCAATTTTGGCTTTTTTTCCGTACATAAATGAACTTTAATCGCTAATATAAAAAAGTTTGTAATATCATGTTCGAGTAATCTGTTATTAAAGATTATATCTTCGTAATTTACCCACCGTGTAATGAATTATATCAAGTTCGGATAATTAGTTACAAATACACTATCTCTTCGCTTTTACCCCACCGTGTAATGAATTACTTATTACTTTGTCTCAACTAAAAATTTGAGCATGAAAACACCCTTATTAACCAGCGCGTTTATAGGCTTCATCTAAAACTTCAGAAAGGGTAGGATGAGTATGAATGTTAAAGGATAAATCATACACTGATTGACGTAAAGCAATGGAGTTGGCGGCTTCTTGAATCAAATCAGAAGCATGAATACCAATGATATGCACCCCTAATAATTCTCCAGTATCTTTACGGTAAATAACCTTGGCAATGCCATCGGTTTCTTTTTCCGCTAATGCCTTAGAATTGCCCTTGAAGTAGGTTTTAACCGAGCTTACCTCAAAACCTTCATTTTGTCCTAATTCCTTCGCTTGTGGCTCATTTAAGCCCACATAGCTAATTTCAGGATGGGTAAAAGCGGCGGCTGGGATACTACGATAATCAATAGTTTTTTTGTTACCGCACATATTTTCTACAGCGATAATACCTTGACCTGAGGCGGCGTGCGCTAACATCATTTTACCATTAGCATCTCCTACTGCCCAAACATGGGGTACTACTTCGCCATCTTTTAATACTTGCATTTGATCGTTAACGGGGATAAAACCTCGTGCATCGGTTTCTACGCCAATATTTTCTAAACCAAGATTTTTGGTAGCAGGAATGCGCCCAGTTGCTACTAAACAAGCGTCCACTTCTAATACTTCCACTACTTCTTTAGTTTTAGCATCTGTTAGTTCAATCATAACAGGATTACCCGGTATTATTTTGGTAGCGAAAACCCCTGTATAGGTTTCAATGTCTCGACTGTTAACTAAGACTTTTTCGGCAATTTTCGCAATATCAGGATCAAAGGTTGGCATCAGTTGATCTAAGGCTTCAATCATGGTAATTTCACAGCCTAGGGCGGTGTAAACGTCGGCAAATTCTAAGCCGATATAACCACTACCGATAATTGCTAACCATTGGGGTAATGATTCTAATTTCACGGCTTGATCGCTAGTATAGACGGTTTTGCCATCCACTTCTACCCCTCTGGGTACGAATGGAATTGAACCGGGGCAAAGCATTATTTCTTTAGCTGTGATAATTTTTTCCCCTTCCCTGGTGTCGATGGCTACTTTTTGGGGTGCAATAATTTTCCCCCAACCTCTTATGGTTTCTACTTTAAGGCGTTTTAAGCTATTGGTAAGGTCTTCTCTAATTTTACTGACTAAATTATTGGCATGGTCGGCAATGGCGCTACGATCAAAGTTAACACCACCGACGTTAACTCCCATTGCCTGTAAATGGCTAGTATCGGCTAATTCTCTCACTTTTCCTGATGCGGCGAGGAGCGCTTTGGAGGGGATACAACCACGATTGACACAAGTTCCGCCCATGTCTCCTGCTTCGATGATGGCAGTTTTTAAGCCCATTTTCACGGCGTGTAAAGCGGCACCGTGACCACCTACTCCAGCGCCTATAATTACTAAGTCATAATCAAATTGAGTCATAATATCATTTTTTCTAAGGAAGGCAATCCTTTTATTTTAACTTAAATCGACTGTATTCAAGTTAGAAACCCTGTGAGGGTTGAATATTATTCAACCCCGACAAACTAATAAAAAATAATTTCTGGAGGGGAATAATATCAAGTTTGGAAAATAAGTTTTGACACTCCCACCACTACAACCCGTAGGGTTGTAGTGGGGGATTCTTGGTTCACTGACTCGCCGTTAGACGACAGGTTTGCACCAATCGCCCAAGAGGGCAAATCTCCCCAAGCGTATGTTCCCGTATGCCCTACGGT
>JACYMF010000021.1 GCA_015272165.1 Cyanobacterium sp. T60_A2020_053 | reverse complement strand
TCCTGTCATAAAACTTTTTCCTTCATTATAAATCATCTCATAAAAATGCAACGCCGAAAAAGAGTATGGAAGAGGAAAAAAAGCACAACGACTAAAAGCAGGGTGGGATGAAAGATATCTGCTCAAAATTTTATCTTCCTGAGTATGCGTTTGCCCTATTAAAAAAAAATAAAGTAAGCATTGCCCACCATTAACTCTAGTTTCTGTTAACAAGGGGTTTAAACCCCTTGCCCAAAAAAATTTAACCAACTAAATCAGCGATAGTAGCATCTAAAATCTGACTAGCTTGATTAACTTCGTCACTGGAAACAATGAGAGGAGGCACAAAACGTAATACTTTTGTACCGGCGGGCGCCAGTAATAAGCCTTTTTCCATAGCCTTTTTAACAATGTCAACGGAAGTCAAATCAATATCAGCTTTAATTTCCATACCATTGATTAAGCCCCAACCTCTTACCTCAGTAAATAATTGAGGGTATTTACTAACCAGCGCCCGTAACCGAGTGCGTAATTGTTCACCTCTTGCCTGAACATTTTGTAAAATATTTTCCTTTTCAATGGTTTCTAATACTGCCAAACCAGAAGCACAAACGAAAGGATTACCGCCGAAGGTACTGGCATGATTACCCGGCTCAAAGACATCACAAAAAGCCTTACACATCATCGCTCCGATGGGAATACCTCCAGCCAAACCTTTAGCACTGGTGAAAATATCAGGCTCGACCCCCAAATTTTCATAACCCCACATTTTTCCAGTGCGCCCGACGCCCACTTGGACTTCATCGAATACTAATAAAATACCAGTTTCGTCACAAATTTTTCTTAATCGGAGGAAATAATCTAAATCCCCCGGGCGCACTCCACCCTCACCCTGTAAAGGTTCAATCATAATAGCGGCAACTCGGCGATCACCTTCATCAATATTGGTGATCGCTTCCTCAATGGCGTTAATATCGTTGTAATCCACATATTCAAAACCCGGCATAAGAGGAGCAAAATGCTTTTGATACTTGGGTTGTCCTGTAGCTGTAACTGTGGCGAGGGTGCGCCCATGAAAACTAGCTTTAGCCGTTAAAATTACTGGTTGGTCTAAAAACTCCAGCACGGTATGGGCATATTTACGCACTAATTTAATGGCGGCTTCATTGGCTTCTGCTCCAGAATTACAGAAAAAAACCTTATCGGCACAGGAATTTTCGACTATTTTTTGAGCCAACTGTCCTTGTTCGGGTGTGTAATAAAAATTAGAGATGTGGTGTAATTTTTGGATTTGGGCGCTAACCGCTTCTACTAAAGCCGGATGGGCGTGTCCTAAAGTACAAGTGGCAATTCCCGCCACGAAATCGAGATACTCTTTTCCCTCAGTGTCCCAAAGTTTACACCCCTCTCCTTTGGTCATGGTAACGGGAAAACGCCCGTAGGTATTCATTACATAACGGTTAAATGTATCTTGCTCAGTCTGAGGCGAATTTATGGTTAAGGTAGCGCTGCTCACGGTTTCTACTCCTGAAATATGATCATCAAAATTTATGATTATTAATCTTTATTGTGTCACATCTATTTCTTTTGCATCCTCTAAGTAAGGAAATGATGACCTATGAACAATTGATAATTGATAATTAATAATTAATAATTAATTTTCTCCTCTGCTTCCCCTTCCTCCTCTGCTTCCCCTTCCTCCTCTGCTTCCCCTTCCTCCTCTGCGGAGATGGTGAGGGGCGCTGGAAAAAAAAGATAGCTAGGCCAATATCTAATATATAATTTGGCTAAAATATACTATTTTTACATAATTTTTCTAAAAAAAATGCTTTACTTAGGTTTAACTCGTCACCCCCATTATATGGTTCCATTGCTCATAGTAAATAACTTAATATTTAACGATTTTAGTTTAGCAGTTGATAATAAAATTAATGACCCTAAATTAAATCTAAATAACCTTGATTTAATTACCCAAAATACCAGCGCCCTCCCCCTTGCTAATACCATTGAAGTGAAAGGAAATACCATCTTTCAAAGTGAAATTAATAATATTATTGAACCTTTACAAAATAAAGATATTACCTCAGATCAACTAAATGAAGTTACCGAAGCCATTACCAGCTTATATCTTAACCGTGGTTATCTAACCAGTAGAGCATTTGTCGAAACTGTTGGTGAAGATAAAAAAGCATTAATTATTGTGGCTGAAGGGGAAATTCAAAAAGTAGAAATAGAAGGAGCAAATCGACTAGAGAAATATATATTAGACCGTATTGCATTAGGAGCAAAAACTCCATTTAACTCAGGCAAATTAGAAGATCAATTAAGATTATTAAAAAACGATCCCTTGCTCGAAAATATTGAAGCAACCATCAGAAGTGGTGACAGTGAAAGGCAAAGTATCTTAGCCGTGAAAGTAACCGAAGCTAATCCCGTATTTGGTTCTTTTGGTATTGATAATTATTCCCCTCCCAGTGTGGGCGCTACTCGTGTTAATCTCAGTTTAGGTCATGGTAACGTTTTCGGCTTAGGGGATAGTTTTGCCGTTAGTTACAGCCCTCGCATTGAAGGTTCAGCAGGAACTTATGATTATAGTGTTAATTATTCTGTGCCTGTCAACGCTATGAATGGTACAGTAAATTTAGGGGCAGTGTTTCAAGAAAATAAGGTAGTCGAGGGCATTTTTGCACCTCTCGACATCCGTGGTGAAAGCCAATTTTATCAAATTAATTACCGTCAACCTCTTATCCGTAATCCCCGACAAGAATTTGCTTTATCCCTAGGCATGACTTATCGCACGGGGCAAACTTTCACATTTCAAGGTCCTACTCCCTTCGGTATTGGACCCGATGCCAATGGTATTTCTAAAACCAATGTAATTAATTTCGGACAAGATTACACCCTCAGAGATAGTAATGGAGCTTGGGCTTTTCGTTCTCAGTTTAATTTAGGAGTTGGTTTGTTTGATGTCACCAATGCTACCCAAGAAAATGCGCCCGATGGCTATTTTTTCTCATGGTTAGGACAAGTGCAACGGGTACAGGCGCTGGGAGAAAATCATTTATTAATCATACAAGCAGATTTACAACTCACTGGCGATCCCCTTTTGCCTTCCGAGCAGTTTGCCATCGGTGGTGGTCAATCCCTGAGAGGTTATCGTCAAAATGCTCGTTCGGGGGATAATGGTTTTCGTTTTTCTGTGGAAGATCGGATCACTTTGAGTCGAGATGCCGATGAAAGACCAGTTTTTCAACTAGCGCCCTTCTTCGATATGGGATCAGCTTGGAATGTGGACAAAAATCCCAATTTTTCACCTTCGCAAACTTTCTTAACTTCTTTGGGTTTAGGCTTAATTTGGCAACCCACGAAACAAATTGACATGAGACTTGATTATGCGCCCCCCCTCGTTAATCTGGATGATCGTGGTGGTAATATTCAAGATGATGGTTTACATTTCAACCTCAAATATAATTTTTAACTAGGGGGCGCTGAAAAAGTGCAATCGTGAGGTGAAGGGCAAAGGGCAATGGTTAGAATGCTTATATATCAAAGATTTTGCCATAATAATTATTTTCTATACAGCAGTTTTCATTTCCTTAAACCACACTTTGGATTATTACAAATACTATCTTTGCGTCTTTGCGCCTTTGCGAGACACAAAAAACGTGGTTTATTCATTTGAAATGCGCTGTAAATTGCTGTTGTGTATCAATTATTTTTGATTCGGATACCATAAATACAGATTTTTTAGAGAAAAAAGTCAATTTATGACACTTTTTGTTATGTAGAATAGACTTTAAACCTTTATTTAACAAGGGTTTTGATTTATTCAGCAGACCCTAATTATTTTCTAAATTCTAAATTTTCTTTTGCCCTTTGAAAACCTTTGCCCATTGCCCATTGCCCTTCACTTGAGGAAATTAACATAAGCCTGAGTTTGTAAGTCAATCCCTGTAATAGCAGTGCCGACTACCACCGCAAAAGCGCCCTCCACCATAGCCATTTGTGCTTGTTGGGGGGTTTTAATACCACCTTCACAAATAACGGGGCAATCAAGTTTAGCCTTCAACTGCGCCACCAAATCAAAATTAGGGGGAGTAAGATGTCGGGTTTCCTCAGTGTAACCATAAAGGGTTGTACCCACAAAATCAGCGCCCTTCGCCACGGCTTGGAAGGCATTATGGAGGGTATCCACATCAGCCATCACTAACTTACCTAACTGAGTTTTAATTTTACTGATTATCTCGCCCAAATCTTCCCCCTCAGGGCGACTGCGATTAGTAGCATCAATGGCGATAATATCCGCCCCAGCTTCACTCACCGCCACCGCATCGGCAAAACGAGGGGTAATATAAACAGAGGAATTGAGATTGGTTTGTTTCCATAAGCCAATAATGGGGGTATCTGGCAATAGTTGACGCACCGCTTGGATATGACTAGGGCTATCAATTCTTACTCCTTTAGCGCCACGATATACCGCAGTTTTTGCCATCAGCGCGATTATTTCGGGTTGATATAACGGTGAGTCGGAGGGCGCTTGGCAGGAGACGATTAAACTTGATTTTAGTTTGGATAAGATCATTTTTTATTCATAACTCATAATTCATAATTCATAATTTATGTTATCTGACGCCAAAAAATTTATGGGTTTGTAAACTTAAACGCCATTGAGGATGATTTTTAATATATTCAAAAATTAAGTCTTTGCTGAGAGGGGAATCCCATTCTGGTTGTAAATATTTTAATACCCCTGACTGCAATCGATTACCCTGATTTTCAGCCCATACTAAATCACTAGCATCACTAATCACCACTTTAAGCTCACCAACTTGATCATAAATAGAAGCATGGGGCTTTTTATATACTTTAGGGGAAAAAGTGACCCAGTCAAAATGTCCTGAAAAAGGGTGGGCGCCCGATGTCTCTAAATGTAGTCTTTTGCCTAGTTTAGCCAACTCCGTAGTTAAAGGATTAAGATCATGAATTAAGGGTTCTCCCCCTGTAATAATAATAATATTTGTATTATTACCCTTGACTATTTCCACGAGGTGCGCTACGCTGACGGATGGGTATTTTCTAGTAGTCCAAGTTTCTTTTTGATCGCACCAAGGGCAAAAAACATCACAACCGGCAAGGCGAATAAAAAAAGCATTGACACCATGCCAAAAACCTTCCCCTTGTACGGAATGGAAGGTTTCCACCAAGGGATATTCTCTGGTTAAATTGTCGGAAGTAGTGGTAACGGGAGAAGTTAAACGCATATTTGAGCAACAGTTATATTTATTCAGCAATACCAAAGTAGTTAGTGATTAATTCTTCACACCCATCATTAATGATTTCGTGGGTTTCGTGGGGCGCTACCGTAATACATACCCCCGGTTTAAGGATAAATTCTTGTCCCTTAACCTTTATTTTACCTTTTCCTGACACAATTAGGAATACTTCCCACATATCATCATGACTGTGAGTATAGGCTATTTGTTGAGGGGGGAAGTGCGCTTGGGCAAAGTTGGTAATATGAGGTATTTTCCCATTTTCAATAATGGTTTTTTTCTTAATTTCTTGGTTATGGGAAACTGTAGTGGTTGGTAAATCTGGTAAATAGGTGTATTCCATTTATTTAGGTTGTGATAATTGACAATGGATAATTCATTATCAAATAATAATGGGTTTAAAACCCGATCTTTTATAACGTGAGCAAATTTAATGGTAGTCGAAGCTATATTCAAATTTACCTTTGCCCTTTGCCCTTTGCCCCTTGCCCTTTGCCCCAGCGCCCTTCACCATATTTTTGTAGAGACTGTAAAACTCTATCACTTTTAATGGGCTTACTAAGATAATCATTCATGCCCACTGCAAAACATTTTTGCTTATCTTCCAATAAAGCTGAAGCCGTCATGGCAATAATCCAAGGCTGTTGAATCAAATCACCTAATTCCCTAATTTTGACAGTGGTAGCTAACCCATCAAGATGAGGCATTTGTAAATCCATAAATACCACATCATAAACATTTTGGCGCAGCAAATCCAGCGCCCTCAACCCATTATTAGCTAAATGTAGAGAATTATCATCATAGCCTAGTTTTTTAAAAATTAAGCGCGCTACCTTATAGTTAACGGGGTTATCCTCCACTAATAGTAACCTTAAATTATTCCTTACTCCCCTCTCCTGTGGGAGAGGGGTTTTTGGTAGTGTGGAGGGCGCTGGATTTGATACAATCCCCAACAGAGGAGAAGTGGAAGGTTTTAAAGTAACGGAAAAATAAAAAACTGAGCCTAAACCATATTGAGTATTAAAAGTAATCTCACCCCCCATCAAGTTAGCTAACTTTTGACTAATAGCCAACCCTAAACCAGTGCCACCGTAGCGACGACTATTAGTCGTATCCACCTGAGAAAAAGGCTGAAACAACAAACCGCACTTATCATCAGAAATACCAATACCAGTATCCTTCACCGCAATATTTAACAAATAACTTCCTTCCCCCGTCATCACCCCATCAATTTCAACTCTCACCTCCCCTGTATCAGTAAACTTCACCCCATTACTAACCAAATTGAGAATAACTTGTTTAAAACGGTTAACATCTCCCCAATACTCATCAGGAAGACAATAATTTTTCACATAAGACAACCTCAAACTTTTATTACAAGCCGTCACTTGCAACAACTTAATAACTTCCTCAATGGCATCATGAACATTAAAAATAGTATGATTAAGTTCTAACTTATCCGCCTCAATCTTAGACAAATCAAGAATATCATTAATAATACCCAGCAGAAGATTACCACTTTGACTAATCGTCTCCGCAAAATCCCGTTGCTGACTATCCAAAGGAGTATCCAACAATAACTCAGTCATGCCCAAAATACCATTCATGGGAGTGCGGATTTCGTGACTCATCGTCGCCAAAAAATTACTTTTCGCTAAATTAGCACTTTCAGCGCCCTTCCTCGCTTCCTCTAAAGCCTGATTTTGTAACTCCAACCGTTGTTTTTGCTCTTTTTCCTGTTGTAATAACTTAGCTTGGGCGATAGCAATACCAAATTGAGAAGCAATATTTTCTAATAACTCTACTTCAGAATCAGTCCAAACTCGAAAATTATCACACTGATGTAAACAAATAATACCATTAGGCTCACCCAAATAAGAAGTTCTCACCGATAACATAGATTTAATCTTGTTAGCAACACAAGTATTCACCATAGTAGTTAACAAAGAATCTTCAAACACATTATTAGTAACCACCACCTTATCTTCTGCTAACACATTTTCTAAGTGAAAATTACGCACATGAGAAGGGGCAATATTAGTAACCATCATGGATTCCACACCTGATAAATATTCAGCTACGGGGATAACTGGAGGAATTTGATCAGCATTATAAGTTAAGATATGACAACGATTGACCTTAAATGCTTCACCCATACTTTGCGCTGCTCGTTTAAATAACTCATCATAGTCTAAAGTTTGACGAATAGACTGAGTAATTTTCTTGAGTAAAACCTCTTGTTGGAATTTTTCTTCTAATAATTTTTGTGATTGCTGTCTCTCCAACTCATAACTAATCCATTGAGACATCAATTTCAGTAGTTGTTTACTACTATCATTAAGATGATTTCGAGACTCTTGAAAAGAAATAAAACATAGACTACCAAAACCTTCACCCATCACTTCCACACGAATACCGATATAACTTTGAAAATGATATTCTGTGTAAGCTGGATGATTATGAAACTCAGAATCAGGGATAGATTTTAAAATTAAAGGCTCTTTTCTCTGAAAAGCCTGATAACATAGTGCCTTGTCTAAAGTTAGAGTATGAGGCGTTTTAATAAAATTACCATATTTTTTACCCCCTTGAAAATGAAGAAGACAACACCCATTACTATCAACACGAGTCAGCATTGCCAAGTCAAAGCCTAAAAATCGTCTTCCTAGCGCAAAAATACCTTGTAATTTTTCCTCAAAACTTAATTTTGATGCCGATGTAACCTTATATAAAGCCCTAATGACAAATTCTTGAGTTTTCAACTGATGTTGCATTTCTTTTTCTGCCGTAATATCTCGACAAATACCTACTAATATATTATTTTCTGCTACCGATAATGATATTTCTTTTCGAATGACTCGCCCATCTTTGTGATAACAACAACTCTCACCGCGCCAAAAGCCTTTTTCATAACATTGGGGCAGGATTATTTCAGATAATCTTTTTATTTCTTCGGCAGGGTGATGATTTTCCCATTCTTGCCCGATTAATTCTTCAGCACTGAAACCGCAAATTTGTTCATAAACTGAATTAACGTAAATATAACGATTATCTTTTAATATTACCACTCCATCAATAATGGTATTCAACACCAATTTTTGATATTCCGCAGGAATCGCATTTATGGATAAAATATCATGGAGTTGACTCATAGCGACATTCTTTTATTAAAAGAGCTTTTATCTGCCATTATAGAGTTTTTTCTGACTGACGATTTTTAAAATTTTGATGAAAATTACCTCTAATATCAAGTTCTGGTAATGTGCTATAAAAGATTCTATCTTCGCAACTTACCCACCGTGTAATGAATTACACGGCTAATGGCCCGATCGTTCAATAAATTGAACTAATATTATTTTTAACCGATTTATAACTGTTCAAACGAATTTGATATTAAGTAAATAAGCAAAATTAATTGAATATTTCATTGTCAATTATCAATTGTCAATTTGTTATTTTAATATTGTTCTAAATCTTCGATTAATCTGGTTAATTCAGCTTCTGAAGTTAATCTTAAACGATCATCTCTAACGGTGATTAAAACTTTTGCCGAAAAAGGACTAGGGTATATATTAGGATTACAAAAAACTTCCAAAAAAACTTCCCCTGTGTGTTGATATTCCATGGCTTTTTGAGGGGTGGGTTTTGTGCCAGTTTTAGCGTTTAAGGCAATTTGTTTGAGACTATCCATCAAGGTATTGATTTCCTGTCGCAATTTTTGGGCGGCTTCCTGACTGAAGGTGAAGGAAACTGATCCTTGGGTTAGATTAATGGTAAATTGATTCATGGTATGGTAGTCAAAAGAGCAAAGGGCAAAGGGCAAGGGTAAATTTAAAGATAGCTTAGACTACCATTAAATTTGCTTACGTCTTAAAAAAAGTATTCCATTATTTTCGATAACTTATTACCTTGTTAGGATTGTACAGTGATTGGCAAACTTTATCTAGTGGCTACTCCCATCGGTAATTTAGAGGATATGACTTTACGGGGGTTGCGAATTTTAAAAACGGTGGATTTAATCGGCGCGGAAGATACTCGACACACGGGAAAATTATTACATCATTTTGAGATCAAAACACCGATGATGAGCTACCATGAGCATAATCAAACCCAGCGCACTCCGCACTTTTTGGCGCGCTTACAACAGGGTGATAATATTGCTTTGGTGACAGATGCTGGTACTCCGGCTATTTCTGATCCGGGTTATCATTTAGTGGTAGCTTGTATTAAAGCTGATATTGATATTGTACCAATTCCGGGTGCTAATGCTGGGATTAATGCTTTAATTGCTTCTGGTTTACCTACGGATAGATTTGTGTTTGAGGGTTTTTTACCAACGAAAAAAAAGCTCAGAGATGCTTTATTGCTTCAATTACGGGGGGAAGAAAGGTCGATGATTTTTTATGAAGCGCCCCACAAACTACGCAAAACCCTCGCTGATTTTGCTGATACTTTCGGTTTAAACCGAGAAATTACCCTCGCTAGGGAATTAACGAAGTTACATGAAGATTTCTGGCGTGGCACAGTGGCAGGGGCGCTGGATTTTTACCAAAGTCATGAACCAAGAGGGGAATTTTGTATCATAGTTAGGGGCATTTGTCAATCTTCCCAAACTTTTTTATCTGAGGCACAAATCAAGGAATCTATTGAGGAGTTGAGGGCGCTGGGTATGAGTAAAAGCGAAATTAGTCAACATTTAGCTAAATCTAGTCAGCTTTCCCGTCAAGAGATTTATCGTCTAACCTTAAATATTTAGGGGTTGCTGACAAGGAGAAGGAGAAGCTGAGGAGGCAGAGGAGGATATTTAATTATTCATTATCAATTATCCTACCGTCTTTAAAGTGGATAATTCGTCTGGTTTGCTCTGCCACATCATGTTCATGGGTAACTAATATAATAGTCATAGCCTCTTGATTTAGATCAGCAAAAATGTTCATGACATCTTTGGTGGTTTGAGAATCCAGCGCCCCTGTCGGTTCATCAGCTAGTAAAATGAGAGGAGAGTTAACGATTGCCCTTGCTATGGCGACTCTCTGTTGTTGTCCACCGGATAGCTGATTAGGTTTATTATATAAACGATTCTCTAAACCTACTTTGGTAAGGGCTTCTATACCTCGTTTTTTCCCTTCTTGATCATCAATTCCACCGTATTTCATGGGTAACATGACGTTATCCAGCGCACTCAACTGAGGTAGAAGGTGAAATTGTTGGAAAACAAAACCGATTCTTTGGTTACGAATCATGGCTAATTGACGAGAGGAAAGGGAAGCTACATTGTCACCATTGAGGTAATAATTGCCACTGGTGGGGCTATCCAAACAGCCTAAAATATTCATCATGGTGGATTTTCCGCTACCTGAAGCGCCCATAATGGCACTATATTCTCCGCGCTGAATGTGGAGGTTAACCCCTGCTAAGGCTTTAACTTCCGTGTTGCCACTGCCATAGATTTTGTAAATATCTTCTAGTTTAATTACTGTTTCTTCGGGCGCTGGGAGGGTAATTGTCGTTAAAGTTGGTTGTAATTGTTCCATGATATTTAGTTAGCAGGAGATTTAGAGATTCGGTTAAGTTTATCCTCTTTTCTCCATGATAACCGCTCACGGTGAGGGGCGCTGTCCACATTTCTAGGTGTGATACCGCAGGTTGTGCATAAAAATGCTCATTACCTTTCACCCAAAAAGAGGTAGTTAAATGGGTAAATAAATCATGACTAAAACAATGAATGGGAAAATCTCCTATTAATGGCACTCCCCAACCGTCAAAAGCGATGAAACAGTTAATAATTCCCCCCTCTCTTTGCCATTTTCTTGCCATAGCTAAACAGCCTACTACTCCAGCACTAAAAGCGATAATTGTCAAGGCTTTTGTTTGGGGCAAAATATTATTTTCTATTAGGTTATCAAATAGATTTTTGGCATCGTAGGGAGGGCGCTGGTTAAGGGGTAATATTATGTAATTTTCTAGTAAATTATTTCCTAATTGTGTTTTAATTAAATTTACAAATTTTTTGGTTATTTCCATGGAATGAATACCGCCACAAATAATGATTATTTTTTGCAAAGTCAGATTTTTTCTTATTTATTAATGGTTATTATTTATATAGCAATCCGTTCTGATTTGTGAAAATTTAATGGAAAATATTGCTCCCCTCTCCTATGGGAGAGGGGTTGGGGGTGAGGGCAAAGCATTTTGATGCCGACTTTGCAAAAACCCTGCTATGGGAGAGGGGTTGGCGGTGAGGGCAAATCGTATTACTAAATTGTTTCTATCATATCATCATTAATTTTTAACAAGGGGCTTAAGCCCCTTGCCCTTCGCCCCTTGCCCTTTGCCCTTTTCACAACTGACTGCTTTATAATATATTTAACTGTTATTTTATTCAATTGCAATGACCCCACAAAAACTTGATTTGCGCGGTACACCATGCCCTCTGAACTTTATTCGTAGTAAATTACAATTAGAAAAAATGTCCTCTGGAGAAACCCTCGAAATTTGGCTAGATAGTGGCGAACCCATTGAACAAGTCCCCAATAGTCTTAAAATGGAAGGGTATAAGATGGAATCTATTACTCCCATGGATGATTACTTCTCCTTGTTGGTTCAGTCAAAATGAGTGATTCCCTAGAAAAACTCGGCACAGTAATGGCAGTACAGGCGAACTTTTACCAAGTGCGCTTAGATGATGGTGAAACCATGCTTTGTACTCGCCCCACCCGCTTAAAAAAAATCGGTCAAACTGTGTTGGTGGGGGATCGAGTTTATATCAAATCTAGTGAATGTGAGAGGGGCGCTATTGCTTCTGTTTTACCTCGTACAAGTGAACTCCAGCGCCCTCCCGTTGCCAATACAGAACAAATTTTATTAGTTTTTGCATTAGAAGAACCGAGTTTAGACCCTGTACAATTAAGCCGTTTTTTAGTGAAAGCAGAGTCCACTAATTTAACTCTTTTATTAGGTTTAAATAAAGCTGATTTAATTAGTTTAGAAAAAAAAAATAATTGGCAAGAAACATTAAATAGTTGGGGGTATAATCCTTTTTTTTTCAGTGTTGAGAAACGACAGGGAATAGAACCATTACAAGAAGTATTAAAAGACAAAATAACTATCCTTTCTGGACCTAGTGGCGTGGGAAAATCTAGCCTAACTTCTTTATTAATTCCTCAATTAGAAATTAGAATCGGTGAAGTGTCAGGAAAACTACAAAAAGGGCGACATACTACTCGTCATATCGAATTGTTTGAACTACCCCAAGGGGGTTATTTAGCAGATAGTCCGGGTTTTAATCAACCTGATTTCGATTGCCCTTCCGAGACTTTAATTAATTATTTTCCCGAAGCAAAATTAAGATTAAATCAAGGTAGTTGTAAATTTAATAATTGTTTACATCAACAAGAGCCAGAATGTGCGGTGAAGGGCGCTTGGGAAAGGTATGAATACTATCTCAAATTTTTGTCAGAAATTATCGTTAAAGAGGAAAAAATTGCTCAGACTCGTGATGTAGAATCTAGCGTTAAAGAATTAGTTAATAACTCAGGAAAAGTTTACACTGAACCAAAGTTAAATACTAAAAAATATCGCCGTGTTTCTCGTCGTCAAAAACATCAACAAATTGATAACATTGATTATAATTCTTTAGATGATGATGACATAGAATAAACTGTAAAGATGGCGTGGAGGGCGCTGGATAATTCTTGCCGTAATAGTTTAATATCAAGTTTATTTAATCACTCATAAATCAATTAAAAATAATCTTAGCTCAATTTATTGAACGGGATATTGTTAGCCGTGTAGTGTAATTCATTATACGGTGGGATGTAGAACTTGATACTAGCCATTATTAGTAAAACTTAAAACATTTACGACTAAAGTATAATTATTGACAATAACTTAGATAAGATATTAATATAAAATGAAAATCGCTATAGCCCAGTTAAACCCAATTATTGGAGATATAAAAAGAAACGCAGAGAGTATTATTAATGAAGCCCAAAAAGCGCACGACAAACAAGCGCACCTCCTCCTCACCCCAGAATTATCACTATGTGGCTATCCTCCCAAAGACTTATTATTTAATAGCTATTTTGTCACCTTAATGGCAGAAAAATTAGCAGAAATTGCCCAAGAAATTCCCCCTAATTTAGCTACATTAATTGGAGTTGTAACCCATAACGAAAATGCTTCTCTGGGAGGAGAAAAACCCCTTTATAATAGTGTCGCCTTCTTATATCAAGGTAAAATACAGCAGATTTTCCATAAAACTTTATTACCTACTTATGACGTATTTGAAGAACATCGCTATTTTGCTCAAGGAAAACAACCTAATTGGTTTACTTTAAATGAAGTCAAAATTGGTGTTACTATCTGCGAAGATTTATGGAATGATGAACATTTTTGGGGGCGAAAAAAATATGAATATAATCCCTTAGCAGAATTAACTAATTTAGATATTGATTTAGTTGTTAATTTATCAGCTTCTCCTTATACTTTAGGAAAACAAAAACTAAGAGAAAAAATGCTCAAATATTTAGTTAATAAGTATAAAAAACCAATGATTTATGTTAATCAAATTGGTGGAAATGATGACTTAATTTTTGATGGTAATAGTTTTGCCATATCAAAAGAAGAAATCATAGTAACTCGTTTAAAAAATTATCAAACGGCTTTAAATTACTTAGAATTTGACGAAAATAAAAAAGACTTATTGCCTAATGGTAAAATTAATTTATTGATTGATAACGATAACGAAGAAATTTATCAAGCATTGGTTTTAGGAGTAAAAGATTATGCCAAAAAATGTGGATTTACTCAAGCAGTCATAGGTTTAAGCGGTGGTATTGATTCGGCTTTAGTAGCGCACATCGCCGTTTCTGCGCTAGGAAAAGAGAATGTTTTAGGAGTATTAATGCCCTCCCCTTATAGTTCAGAAAGCTCAGTAATTGATGCCCAAGAATTAGCTCAAAATCTTGATATTATTACTCAAAAAATTCCTATTCAAGGAATTATGAATAGTTTTGACGAAGAGCTAAAAGAAGTTTTTGTTAACAAAAAATTTGGTGTTGCCGAAGAGAATATTCAATCAAGAATTAGAGGTTCTTTATTAATGGCATTAGCCAATAAATTTGGCTATTTATTATTATCTACCGGTAATAAATCAGAAATGGCAGTAGGTTATTGCACTCTTTACGGAGACATGAATGGGGGTTTAGCCGTGATTGCAGATGTACCAAAAACAAAAGTTTTTGCGCTTTGCCATTGGTTAAATAAAGATAGAGAAATTATCCCCCAAAATATTCTTACAAAACCTCCTAGTGCTGAACTAAAACCAGACCAAAAAGATGAAGATTCTTTGCCACCATACCCCATTTTAGATGACATTTTAGAACGTTATATTAATTGCCATCAATCCAGCGAAGAAATTATTGCTAGTGGGCATGATCAAGAAGTAGTTAAACAGGTGGTAAAATTGGTGATGAGAGCAGAGTTTAAACGAAAACAAGCGCCCCCCGTCCTGAAAATAACCGATCGAGCTTTTGGCACAGGATGGAAAATGCCCATAGCCAGTGAATGGATTAACTAAACTAGGAAGCGTCTAAGTTAACTGGTGAGGATAGACAAGAGTTAAATAATAATTTATTATAACTACTGTAAAAGAAATGATATTTTTCATATTATATTTTAGTTAAAAATTAGATTTTTTCAAGTGAAATTGAGTTCAATTTATTGAACGGAATACTGTTGGTTCCGTGTAATTCATTACACGGTGGGTAAATTGCGCAGATAACATCACTTGAGAACTCATGATCTAAACTTGATGTAACAGAGAATAAAAAGAGCCCTTGCTGTGATCAAAAAATAAATTGGCGCGAGTGCAGAGATTATGGCACAATCACCCTAGTCAGTAAATCAGATCAAAACTAAATCACTATGCGAATTTTGTTTGTAGCGGCGGAGGCTTCCCCCATTGCTAAAGTGGGGGGTATGGGAGATGTGGTGGGCGCATTACCGAAGATTTTACGCAAATTAGGGCATGATGTGAGAATCATGATGCCTTATTATGGCTTTTTACCCGATAAAGTGGATATTCCTGCCGAACCGATATGGTGGGGAGATGCCATGTTTCAAAAGTTCGCCGTTTATGAAACTGTTTTACCTGAAACAGATGTACCATTATATTTATTTGGTCATCCCGCTTTTTCAGGGCGTAGTGTCTATGGTGGAGATGATGAATATTGGCGCTTTACTTTATTTGCCAATGGCGCGGCTGAATTTGCTTGGAATTGTTGGAAACCCCAAATTATTCACTGTCACGATTGGCATACGGGCATGATTCCCGTGTGGATGAGTCAATCTCCTGATATTAGCACTATTTTCACCATTCATAATTTAGCTTATCAAGGACCAAGTCGAGAACTTTTAGAAAAAATCACTTGGTGTCCTCCTTATATGCAGGGAGATAACGCCATGTCGGCTGGGTTACAGTTTGCTGATTTAGTTAATACTGTTTCCCCTACCTACGCGCGACAAATTCAAACGGTGGAATATGGGGAAAATTTACACGGTTTGTTATCTTGGATTAATGGTAAAACTAGAGGGATTGTAAATGGCATCGATACAGAAAAATACAATCCTGCTACTGATCGATTTATTGCTCAAAATTTCACGGCGGAAACTCTCGACAAGCGCCGTTTAAATAAGGTGAGATTACAGGAAGAATCAGGGTTAGAAATCAACCGTAATGCTTTTTTAATTGGTATGGTGACAAGATTAGTAGAACAAAAAGGTATTGATTTAGTTTTACAAACTTTAGAGCGATTCTTGGCTTATACTGATGCCCAATTAATCATTTTAGGTACTGGTGACAGATTTTATGAAACTCAGTTATGGGAAATTTCTGCCCGTTACCGAGGCAGAATTTCGGTACAATTATTGCATAATGAAGCGGTTTCTCGTCGAGTTTATAGTGGTATTGATGCTTTTTTGATGCCTTCTCGTTTTGAGCCTTGCGGTATCAGTCAGTTATTAGCGATGCGTTATGGTGCGATTCCCATTGTGCGTAAAACTGGTGGTTTGGTGGATACGGTGCAGTTTTTTGAGCCTGATAAAAATTATGGCACTGGTTACTGTTTTGATCGTTATGAGGCTTTAGATTTATATACTTGTATGATTCGCGCTTATGAGGGTTTTCGCTTTAAGGATGCTTGGCAGAAAATGCAGGCGCGCGCTATGACTCAGGATTTTAGTTGGTATCAGTCGGCGGTGGATTATATTAAGATGTATCGTGAGGTAATTAATGAGCCTACCGAATTGACGGCTAAAGAAGAGAAAATTATCGCTGAAGCTGTTATTTAATAACGTTTTGATGCCAAAATTTTGTATTTTCCCCCCTCTCCTATGGGAGAGGGGTAGGGGGTGAGGGCAAATATTTTTTTCATCCCATTGCCTATAATCTGTTATGAAAGATTATATCTTCGTAGTTTCCCCACCAAGTAATAAATTATATCAGGTTCGGATAATTATAGTCCTTTTAAATAACAATGAGACACTTTTCTCTTAATAACAGTAGTCGCAAAGTGTCAAGTGGTGGGCATTGCCCACCCTACAAAATTTTTCAATTTGTCTCAATCTTAATTTAAATGACTATAGTTATAAATAGATTACATCTTCGCAATTTACCCACCGTGTAATGAATTACACGGAACCAACAGTTTTTCGTTCAATAAATTGAACTAAGATTATCTTTAATTTATTTATAACTATTCATAAAATCTCTAAAATCGTAACTAATTCACCGATAAAGTATCTCTCTGGGCAAATTTATCAGCGAAAATTTCAATATCAATACTATCTTTTCCCTGCTGATAAAGAGAACGGCGCAACTGCCCTAAATAGAGGGGATAAGTAACATTATCACCATGATATAGCGCCCTTGCCCGTACAGTTAAATAAGGGTCATCATCGGTGGCGCTTCTACCATAAGAAAATAAATCAATGGAGGCTTGTTCTAGGGTTGCCTGTAGCTGTGATTCAGTAATATCAATGGGTACAACAATTACCGCTTGATTCGCACCATTATCATAAACTAAATTAAAACGCACGGCATTGGGAATACTGGGACGAGAAAATAAACCTAAACTAAGCCCAAATAAACCGATAGTTAGGACAATCATAAAACCTGTAGCGCCCACAAAACGAAAACGGAAACCCCATTTAAAGATAAAGCCGACAATAGCTAAAACCGCAAAGGCAACGGTGGCATAAATTGACCAAATCGTATAAGTGGCAAAATCTAAGGTAGATTCCATAACAATATTATCTAATTATTTAAAATACTTTTTACTATTATAAAACAATTTGAATTATTATCAATTTTATATTTATATCCTCTGAAAATTAACTCAGCTTGATAAGTTTTTTAGATATTATATCTTCAGTTTAAACGGCAAAAAAGTCTTGAGCTTGAGTTATTAATTCTGGGAATAAAACTGATTTAATTTGCTCGTTTTTTTGATATTCTTTCACTTCATAGAAACCATCTTCTAATAATAAAATTGATACTTTTGCTAATTCTGGATCAATAATCCAATATTCGGGAATTTCTCTCACTGCATACTCCGAACGTTTGTAACGGTAGTCATCCTGTTTATTATTATTACTCACAATTTCTACGACAAGGGGAGGGGCGCTGTCCAAAACTGCGGTTCTCATTGCTCTGATTTCTTCACATTGAAAAGATGACAAAACTGCTAAATCTGGAATCCTTGATTTATTTTCTGCGGTTTTGATTCCTACTGTACCTGGCATAATTTTATAGTCTAAGTTTAAGCGTTTTATTTCTTCTTTGAATAAGTCATAAATAAAAATTAATATTAAGGCATGAAAACCACTTGCTGTAGGCATTAAAATTAACTCTCCGTTAACTAATTCATATTTATTATCTGTACCATCATGAAAAGTTAAATAGTCCTCAAAAGAGTAAGTTTTGATTAATGATTGAACCATAATTTATCAAACCTCTGATTTTTTTTAATTGTAACTAATAATTTGAGATATTTTTTAGTTTTCAGATCAATAAACATCGAGGGAATCTATTTTTTGTTGACTTGTGGGAGTTGAATAATATTTAACCTTAACAGGCTTCAGGTATTATTGGAGAGGTATAATAGATGTTGCTTAATTGTGGCATGAAAAATTATTAAATTACAGCAAATATATAATACTCAAAATATTATTACTATTCCCTATTCCCTACCCCAAGCAAAATCATATTTAAAATCAGCAACGCCGTATAATAATATCAAGTTCGTTTGATTATTCATAAATTAATTACAGCAGTTTTCATTTCCTTAAACCACACTTTGGATTATTACAAATATTATCTTTGCGCCTTTGCGAGAAACAAAAAACGTGGTTTATTCATTAAAATACAGTATTTTTGGAGAAAAAAGATTATTTTTGGTACTTTTTTTGAGTTGTATTGTGTTTAAAACCTTTGTTTTAAAAGGGTTTTGATTTATTCAGCAAACCCTAAATAATTACCCGAACTTGAGATAAATTACAATTTCTATGATAAAGGTGGGCAATGCCCACCCTACGTCAAGTTAATAAGAGGAGTTTAAAAAACGAAAAATTAAGCCTCATTTAAAGCAGAAATACCGGGTAAAATCTTACCTTCTAACAACTCTAAACTAGCGCCCCCCCCCGTAGAAATATGACTCATTTTTTCAGCAACACCGACTTTTTCCACAGCCGCCACAGAATCGCCACCACCAATAATAGTAATAGTGCCTTTTGCTGTCAAACCAGCGAGGGTATGGGCAATAGCTTCCGTGCCTTGGGCAAATTTATCAAACTCAAATACACCCATGGGGCCATTCCAAATCACACTACCACAATCAGCGAGGGCAGATTGGAACGTTTGTACGCTATCAGGTCCAATATCCAAACCCATCCAACCATCAGGGATATTTTCCACACTAACGGTTTTAGCATTGGCATCAGGCGCAAAATTATCAGCGATTACCACATCAGTAGGTAACAAGAAATCAACACCTCTTTCTTTTGCCTTCGCTTCTAAAGCCTTAGCCAATTCCAATTTGTCTTCTTCCACCAAAGATTTACCAACGGCTAAACCGCGCGCTTTGAAGAAAGTGAAAATCATGCCACCGCCGATGATGAGCTTATCGCATTTTTCTAGTAAAGTTTCAATAACACCGATTTTACTAGATACTTTTGAGCCACCAATAATCGCTACTAACGGGCGCTTTGGTGCTTCAATAGCTTTTTGTAGAAATTCTAACTCTTTTTCGATCAAGAAACCAGCCACAGAAATAGGAAGATGATGGGTAACACCTTCGGTGGAAGCATGGGCGCGGTGCGCTGTACCGAAAGCATCGTTAACATATAAATCAGCATTACTGGCTAATTTTTTGGCAAAATCAGCATCGTTGGCTTCTTCTTCAGCGTAAAAACGGAGGTTTTCTAATAAAGCTACTCCCCCATTGGGTAAGCTATTAATAGCATTGGTGACATCATCACCGATACAATCATCACATTTAACCACATCTTTCCCTAATAACTCACTTAAACGAGTGGCAACAGGGGTTAAACGTAAACTTTCTTTAACTTCACCCTTCGGGCGCCCCATGTGACTACATAAAACAACTTTAGCGCCCTTCGCCGTTAAATCATTAATAGTCGGTAAAACAGCACGAATGCGGGTATCATCGCTAATAGTACCTTTATCCATTGGTACATTAAAATCCACCCTAACCAAGACTCTTTTCCCTTCTAAATCAGAAGCCGTTAAATTTGCAATAGTTTTTTTTGCCATGGAAATATTTTCCTAATACTTATCAAATTTTTATATAAATTGAGTAACCAATTTTACTCTTTGGCAATTTTACACCGATCAAGCACAATTTAAAAGGGCAAAGGGCAAAGGGCAAAGGTTGAATAAATTATGAATTATGAATTATGAATTATGAATTATAATCCTTCCTCTGCTTCCCCATCTCCCCTTTCTCCCCATCTCCCCTGCTTCCCCTTCTCCCTCTGCTTCCCCTTCTCCCTCTGCTTCCCTCTTCCCTACCTCAACTG
Organism: Cyanobacterium sp. T60_A2020_053; assembly: GCA_015272165.1. Classification (NCBI taxonomy): domain Bacteria; kingdom Bacillati; phylum Cyanobacteriota; class Cyanophyceae; order Chroococcales; family Geminocystaceae; genus Cyanobacterium; species Cyanobacterium sp. T60_A2020_053. The sequence goes on along the minus strand of JACYMF010000021.1, from coordinate 15,465 downwards.
AAAATCATATCTCAATTTATCAACGCTGAAATAAATTTATTAATGAATTACGAATTAGCTATCGAAGTTGTTAGCGCCTGTATCCGTGATGCGGCGCGCTTGTGTGAGGATGTCAGAAAAGATATTCCTACTGCACTACAAAAAGAAGACAAAAGCCCTGTTACTGTGGCAGATTTTGGCTCACAAGCCTTAATTTGTCAAGCCTTGAAGCAACATTTTCCCGATATTCCCATCGTAGGAGAGGAAGACGCTACCAATCTCAGAAATGACAGCGCCCTCCCCACTGCGGAAAAAATCACCGCTTATGTGCAAAAAATCATCCCTTCCGCTACCACTACTGAGGTGTTAAACTGGATTGATTATGGTAATGGTCAAGTTAGGGAATGTTTTTGGACTTTAGACCCTATTGATGGCACAAAAGGGTTTTTACGTCAAGACCAATATGCCATTGCTTTAGCTTTAATTGCCGATGGTGAGGTAAAACTAGGCTTTTTAGGATGCCCAGCGTTACAGTTAAGGGAAGGGGAAATGGGATGGTTATTCGTGGCGCAACGGGGGAAGGGCGCTTATAAAATTCCCCTTGCCGGTGGTGAGAAAAGTCCTTTGCAAGTGGTTAGTAATAATGATGCTAGTCGTTTTCGTTTTGTAGAAAGTGTGGAAGCTAGTCACGGCAACCAAGAGTTACAAAACAAAATTGCTCAATCGGTAGGTATCACTAGCGCATCGGTGCGAGTGGATTCTCAGGCAAAATATGGTATCGTTTCGGCAGGAGAAGCGGCGCTTTATCTCCGTTTACCTTCTCCTAAATATCCTGATTATCGGGAAAATATTTGGGACCATGCGGCGGGCGCTATCATCGTTGAGGAAGCTGGAGGAAAAGTTTCTGATATGTATGGCAAACCCCTCGATTTTGTTACCTCTGTCAAAATGAATGATAATCGTGGTGTTGTTGTTACCAATGGCATCATTCACGATGTGGTTATTGAGGCTATTAATGGCTAATTTCGGTAAGGGTGAAGGGCGCTTATTGAGGTTAATGGTTTGACAATGGATAATTGACAATTATGAGATTTTAATATCTTCCTGTAGTATGTCTTAACTTTTATGAATCAATACTTCTGACTTTTATTCAGCAAACTCCATTTAGATAAGGAGAAAGAGAATATTTTGGGGGTTGAACAATGTTCAACCCTTTTTTATATTTCTATACTTCAAACACTGCCCAATCATCCTCTCTTAGATAGTTAGTCATATTGTTAAATCTTCTCAATTCAAATCGATTTAATGATAACTTTGGTGGTGCATTTTCTAACCATTGAAAATTAAATTTAGTGATAATTTCTTGCAGTTTTTCAGGGTCAAAATTATCCTCAACTTTACCAAAATAGCCTAGGGTGATGTGCGCTACAAATTCGTAATGTTGCTCGATGCCTAAATCAATTATTTGTTCATCTTGATAAATTAATTGTCTTAATTTTAATATTCTTTGATAACAATTTTCTGTAGGAGAAAGACATATTACTAGCGCCCGAGGAAATATAGATAAACCTAACACTTCAAAATCAAAGGGGAGGGCGCTGTTATCTACTGTTTTATAATCTTTAAAAATACTATCAATTTCTTGAATTAATAAATTGTCAAAATCAGGATTCTGTGTCAAAGCATCTTCATAAAGATTATCCCAAATTAAATCAGCAAAAGTGACGTGAAAACTTTTTTTTGGTACAGGAATTAACAACCCAGCGCCCATCGCCTCAACTAATTCTGTCTGAAATTCTCCTAAATATTCATAAAAATCACTGTTATTAGGATCATCTCCAGAGGGCGGTGTAATGATAGTATAACCGGGAAAATCTACAGGTTTTTGGTCTTGAAATTTAGGAGAAGATTGGATATTTTTTATTTGTTGCTCATAATTTGTGGGTAACGTCATTTGTACCACACGATTGACATCAGTTTGATAATTTCCTGCCATTTTTTATGCCTCGATAATAAGAAATTAAACTTTTTAAAAGTATTTATTTTATAATTTAAAATTTAGTTAATTAATAAATTAATAAAACTAATTATATGTCATTCTGGTAATAATATCTTGATAATTAGGATACATCTGAATTAACAGTTCTCTTGAACCTAACTCAAAATCATTAAAGTTAAAACCCGGAGAAACAGTACAACCAATTAAGCTATAAGAATTAGGTTCACTAACTTCCGAAGCAAACCACCAACCACGGGGAATCACTAACTGTAAAATATCATTTTCTTGTCCCTGAGTACCCACTTTTTGGCAAAAATATCTTCCTTGATCATCAATGAGGTGAACCAATAAAGGAGAGCCACTGTAAAAATGGAAAATTTCATCACTTTTGAGACGATGAAAAGCAGAAAAATCAGCTTCTGAAAGTAAATAATAGATAGCAGTGCAAGAGTTTCTTTGCCCTTGATAATCTTTTGGTAAACTATCGGAACTAATTAAAATATCACTACGATAGGTTTCTCGATAATAGCCCCCTTCAGGATGTTTTATTAAACTTAATTTTTCGATCCAATATTTTGCAGTAACTACCATTATTTCTTATTTTTAACTAAGTTTAATCAATGCTTTTAATTCAGGTAAAATTTTTGCTAATGCTAAACCTCGATGACTAATTTTGTTTTTTAAATCTCTTGACATTTCTGCAAAAGTTTGATCATATTCTGGCACAAAAAAAATTGGGTCATAGCCAAAACCATCATTCCCTCGTAACTCTGTTAAAATTTCCCCTTCGCAAATACCTTCAGCAAATAACACTAATTCACCATCTCCGGAAGCCACCGCCACTGCACAAACAAACTGCGCCCTCCGCCGTGATTCTCCCTCCAACTCTTTTAATACACGTTCAATACACTGCTGAGGAGTAGGTGCGTAGCGCGCGGAATAAATACCCGGAGCGCCCCCCAACCCATCCACCATCAGACCAGAATCATCTGCTAAAGCCCACTCCCCCAAAGCAGAAGCCACTTGAGTTGCTTTTAAGATAGCATTATCACGAAAACTTGTTCCTGTCTCTTCCACCTCCAAATTAGAAGGCTTCAGAGCGATGGTTAAAGGAAAATCTCGAAAATAATCTTCAAATTCCCTTAACTTACCCTGATTACTGGTTGCTAATACTAATTTACTAATCATTAATAAAAATTATCAAAGAATAAAAGGTTTAAAACCCCATCTTTTAAGACATGAGCAAATTTAATGGTAGTCCAAGCTATCTTTAAATTCACCTTTGCCCTTTTCTTGTCATTTCCTCTTTTGAGGTACCAAAATATTAATCAAAATAGAATAAAGTTACTACTTTTCGTTGTTCTTCAGCTTCCTGACAAGTTTGCATTAAAGTATGACTGTCATGGAATGCAAAACAGATTAACTGCTGACAACGGGAAATAATTTCTCGATTGCAATCAGCACTAGCTTCTCCCAACGACAAACTATCATTGTCGGGATTTTCTACTAAATGAATAACCTTTTGTAACTGATCTTGAGACTCTTTCGGTTGACGTTGTAAACTTTGGGGAAGAATTACCGTCAACAAATTAGGGTCCGCTCTCATCGCACCTCGGATAGCAGCCGAATTAGTTCCAGCCGCCCCTGAAGTAATCAAACGATTACCTCCTAACACCAAGGCATAACTCATCATCTCAATCAAGTGCTGATGGGTAATCGGCACATGACGAGAACCTAGCAAGGCAATTTTTTTTGAGCTAGTCTGCTGGATAGCAGCTAATTCTTGCGCTAGGGTGTCTAAATTTGGAATTTCTAATGCTTGACTCAAAGACTATTAATTTATCCTTAATTTTCCCATGCTATTTTAACAAAATATTTCCTCTTTCGATCCACTAATCTTATTTTTGCTCTTACCCTTGCCGATGGACGGTGAAGGGCGCTATAATTGTATTCCGTGTAAGGACGTATAGCTCAGTTGGTTAGAGTACATCGTTGACATCGATGGGGTCGCCTGTTCGAGTCAGGCTACGTCCATAATCCACAACCCTCACTAAATCTACATTTCAAGGGTTCTTCTTTTTTTTATCTATCTCTATTTACTCTTTTACTTGCTTATTTAGACCATTTTTAGACCACTTTAGGGCATAAAACAGTATTTGAGGGCGCTATACTTCCCCGTGACACCATGTCAACATTTAAAGATTTATAATCAGAACTTCAAACTTTGTGGTTTTTAGACCACTTTTAGACCATTACTAATTTTATTTCTACAGTTCATCAAGTCTCTGGTAACTATGTAAGCATGAATTAAGTATTAATCAATTCTTGTCTAATCTCTAACAAGTAGTGATAAATATCTTCAATAGATAGGTTAAACTCATGCGCCAAATTCTTAAGTAAGTCACCTCTAGGATTGTAGGTATAATTATGTCCATATTTCTTATACTTTCGTGTTATGGCGCGCCGTGACCGTGTGCTTAACCGTGACCATATTTTTTGTTTAATTTCTGAGTTAAAAATCATAGTCTAACTTTTCAGTGCCTAAATTACCCTTCAAATACAAGTATAGGCACTCTTTCAAACAAGGTTGCTAACGTACCGTGCTTATTTCGACCCTTAATGGTCGGTAATGAAACTCTGTGATATTAGATGACATCAAAATCACTCAAAACTGTTTTAATATCATCATCACGGGTGAATAGTAGTCAACAGTAATGAAACCTGATTAACAGCGGTCAAACATCATTAGCAATGGTCAAGGATTATCCACACCTCTCCACTACCATTAACAAGGGTCAAAGATTATCAACACGGGTTAATAATCATTAACATGGGTCAAAGGTTATCAACACGGATTAATAACCATCAACATGGGTCAAACACCATCACCAATTGGTGACAATCATCAACACGAGTCAATAACCATCAACATGGGTCAATGGCACTCATCACTGGTCAATAAAGATTAACTATGATTGAGAATCTTTTAAAGGTGACAGCGATTGATAATTATTTAATCTTTTAATTACAGTGTTAATTTCATTGACTGTTGTTAATGATTGGATAGAGCAAACTTGATCAGATTGATAGACAATCTTACCTAAAACTTTATACTGCTGACCCTCACTTTTATAACCTTTTTCTTCTAATAACTTTTTTAGCTTTAACCTTGCCATAGATAACTCAGTTTTAGAATCATTATTTTGATTATTTTCTACTTTTTGATTATTTTCTAAGTTGTCTGATACTTTTGATTGATCATTTAAGTTTGTAGTAGTTTGAGAAAAAGGTTGGTATGTTGGTAGAGGTTGGTATATCCCATTACTGGCAATAGTTTCAGAGCTACCAACCTTGCTAATAAGGTTGGTAGGTTCACTGTTTGAGGTTGGTAGGTTTTGATTTTCACCCATACCAACCTTTTCATTTTGAGTGAGGTTGGTAGGAGGTTGGTAGGTTTGAAAACCTTGCTCTGACTGAGACATACCAACCATACTAACCATACCAACCTTTTCTTTTAACCCTACAAAATTTTGATTAAGGGGTAGGTTAAACCACAGATTTTGCTTTTTGCCATTAATAAATTTTTGCTTTTTCTCATAACCTTTAGATGATAATATTTTGCTCATTCTCATTTCATCACCCCTTTTGATTTGATTTTCTTCAAACCCTAAATGAGTGATTAAAATATTTCTTACAGATACCCCAACTTCTTCAAAACCGTACAAATAATTATCAAGTTCAGAGCTATCCCATGAATCAGTATGTAGAAATTGTTTGTTCAGTTCATCACTCATTTTTTGAGATTCATAACTCAAGTGCCACTGTTCACCCGCAAGGTATGCTTTTTTAGCTTGCGCCCAAATTTGATCACGGTATTGTTTAACCTTCTCAATATCAATATGTTGACTAACAGGTATTACCCAAAATCTTCTATTACCCGTTGTGTCCACTAAAAACTCAGATTCATTAACAGAACCAACAATCACCGATTGACGTTTAACCGTTCTGGTAGATCGTCCATAAGGTTCTCTGAAAGTATCCACTGATTTACTTAAAAATGCTTTTAGCTCACCTGATTGCTTTTTACCCGTGATTGTCTCAAATTCTGCAAGTTCAGCGCACCAGTGTTGATGTAACACGAGTAAATTATCTCTATCCGTACCCGTGACAGAATCAGTAAAAAATTCATCACCGTACAAAACCTTAAAAAATGTACTTTTTCTTATGCCTTGTTTACCTTGCAAAATAAGCGCCGTATCTAATTTGCAACCTTGTTTATATACCCTTGCCACACTACCAATAAGATGACGATAAAGCATTTCATCATATAACGGGTCATTAGTGCCAAAAAGTAAAGTTGAGAGTTTTTTAATATCTATTTCATCAAAGTTATCATCACATTTATCAAGATAAACTTTAACGGGGTGATAGCTATTTTCTTTAGCTACCATTACTGCTAAATCATAAGCGATTTGTTTATTTATTTTAATGCCATAATCTTTATGAATTTGTAGGTATAAATCATCAAGATATGCTTCTTCATTATCTAACTCAACAATTCTTTTTAACTCATTAAATCTTAATCTATCAGCGTAATCTTTCTCTAATATTTCTCTCGTTAAGGTAATGTTGTCAGGTTTAATAGTAGTCATATTTATGTCATTATTTTTCACTGTAACAAGTGAATTATTGACTTCTTTAGGAAAATAATGATCTTCTAAAACCATTATTTCGTCAGTGTAGTTATCACCATAATTATTCAAGTCTAATGTGAGCAGTCTATTAAACTCAACAACATCAATATTTGAATGATTCTCTATCTCTTTGCTAACTTCACAATAATCATCACTTGGTGACCCAAATTTACCTAATATAGAAAATAAATAACTTACTCTTACTAACTTAACTTCTAAATTTACACTATTATTTTTAGTTTTCCATTGTTCATAAGCAAGATAAAACTGGATAGCTTTTTTTAAACCTGCTTCATCATTATCAGAAATATAGATTAACCCGTTAATTCCATGCTTAATAACTTCATCAAATAATGTGTAATACACTGTAAAATCTGTTTTAGAGTTAACCGCACAACCTACTAAAGAAGTGCTAACAAAACCATCTCTGATACCATATTCAGCGCCTTTTTCCCCTTCATGAACCAACATCCATTTACCTTGTGCCAGTGGGAATAGCTCATGGTGATATGGCAACCATTGACTTTTATCAATACCTTTTTTTGGGTACACTGACTTTTTACAAGATGCCCCTTTCTCACTTGTAACAATGGATATTGAGCGATTAACTGATAAGTTATTAGGATAATCAATCTTAAATTGATATATAGGGTTTTTAGCTAATTCGGTGACAGTCTGATCATCCAATAAGGCTAAATTATCATCAGAATATATTTCTCTCCATTCACTCTCTTTTTGGTAGTGAGCAATAATTTGAGCGTTGTCAATTTGACAGGTAGCTAGGTTTACCCGTGAAAAATCACTGTTTTGTGTCATAATTTAGTTAATAAAATAAAGATTTATAGTTACTGCTGATTACAGTAATTAACCGTTTTAGGGTAACGGATAAACCCTTTTCATAATTTAATTTGTTTTTGGTAATATACCAAAACTTTTCTTAAATCAAGTATGTACATACATTATAATTGACTTTTATCTGGATCATCAATCAATAATCTAACGACTGATGAAGGAATACCACTAAACCCCTTTTCTATTAAGCTAAACCATATTTCTGATAGCTCAGGTATAGATAAAGTTTGAGAGTTTAAAGGGCTATATTTGCTCAATAAATCTTCACTATCTACTTGATGTAATAGGCTTTTAACTTCTTGATTAATTTCAACTTGACTAAAATATTTCAATAATAATAAGCTAATTAATTCCGTTTTAAGAACATTATTTTCTTTACAATATAGGTCAAGTGCATCATAAAGTTTTGGATGTAAACTTAAGTTAACAGATCGCCGTTTTCCCCTTTTCATAATTTTATGTTTTTGCAATACTATTGATCAATATAATTTATTATAACGGTAAACTTCACTTGTAACAGTGACATTTAAGCAAATAGTTGTTATATTATCTAATATAGCTTAAATTCACTTGTAACAGTGAGATATAATCATGAATCAGTATAATGTAGAAAACTTAACACCATTTAAGAGTAAGTGGAATAGCTCACCAACTAAACTGGTTAGGATACCCGTAGCACTTGAGGATCAGATTTTAGCTTTTGCCCATGATTTAGATAGTGGTAATATTCAATCAGATAAAATCAATAATTCACTTGTAACAGAGAGATTAAAGCAATTAATAATCAAAATTGAGAATAAAGAAACGGGATATAAAAATAATGGTGCTAGTCAATTAATTAAAGAGTTGAGGGCGCTGTTAGATTAATTATTCTAAAGCTAAAACAATTCTGGTAACTCTAAACTTTCATCAACAGCTAAATAATTTCTGATAAGAGTTGGCACTGAGTTACCAACAATATTAGCTATGGTTTGTAGATCAGCTTTTCCTGATCTACATAAATGAGTAATAAAAGTATGTCTGACATCATAAAATGTTAGATATTCTTTAACTAAACCTTGATTAACTAACTGCAAAATTAAAGGTTTCCATATTCTGGTACTAAAGTTTTTTCTATCAATATAGGTTTTAGTAATACTAGGAAAAAGTAAATTATTAGGGTTATCAATTTTCGGTATGGACTCAATTAAATCTTTTAGCTGATCATTGACAGGAAACATTCTAATATCAACACCATTTTTAGTTCCCATAACAATTTCACCACCAACATAACGCTTATTTATTCTTAACCAAGTTTTACCAGCTTTTTTAAAAATGTCATTACAAGTAACAGCAATCGCTTCACTTGGTCTAGTTCCTGTCAAAAATCTAAAAGCGACAAAATTATAATAATAACTGTAATTATATAGAGCTTTTTCTGGTAAATATTGATCATATTTAAAGGCATTTAAAATTACGGTTACTTCTTCTTGAGTAAAAGATTTAATAGTTTTTTTCTTATGAACACCTAAGGATTCAATTATTTTAATAACGTGATTATCCCCTTTAAACTTGCCAAATGAGATAGCTAAACCAATACTTGCAGATAAATCTTGTAATAATCTTTTAGTGGTAGTTTTTGCATATTTACTCAAAAGTAAAATCACATAATCAGCAACCTCATCAACAGTCAAATTTTCACTTAAAGTTTTGTCTATTTTTGACCAATTATTTTTTTTAGTAGTGACTGCTATATCATCTCTTTTAAGTTCTTTGTAAAATTCCCAAATCTCCCTTAAAGTAAGTTCTTTTTGCCCAAAGTCATGTTTAATTAGTTTTGGCTTTAGTTGATATTTTTCTTTAGTTTCATCATATTTCTGATAAAGATAAATATCATTATGAATCTCAGTGGCTTTTGCTATGGCAATCTGTTGACTTTGAGGATCAAAATAATTAAGAGGATAGCTGATAGATTCACGTTTACCCTGATAAGTAAACCGTAATCTAATTGTGCCGTTATTATTGTCAATAGAAACCTTTAACCCATTTGGTCTAAAAGAATTATTTTGCATAAAACTTATAATTGATAAAGAGTGTTTAGACCATTTTTAGACCAATTTCAGAAATAAAAATAAAAAATAGGCAATAAAAATAGACATCATAGGCTAAATAATAACATTTATTCTCATTGACATCGATGGGGTCGCCTGTTCGAGTCAGGCTACGTCCATAATCCACAACCCTCACTAAATCTACATTTCAAGGGTTCTTCTTTTTTTTATCTATCTCTATTTACTCTTTTACTTGCTTATTTAGACCATTTTTAGACCACTTTAGGGCATAAAACAGTATTTGAGGGCGCTATACTTCCCCGTGACACCATGTCAACATTTAAAGATTTATAATCAGAACTTCAAACTTTGTGGTTTTTAGACCACTTTTAGACCATTACTAATTTTATTTCTACAGTTCATCAAGTCTCTGGTAACTATGTAAGCATGAATTAAGTATTAATCAATTCTTGTCTAATCTCTAACAAGTAGTGATAAATATCTTCAATAGATAGGTTAAACTCATGCGCCAAATTCTTAAGTAAGTCACCTCTAGGATTGTAGGTATAATTATGTCCATATTTCTTATACTTTCGTGTTATGGCGCGCCGTGACCGTGTGCTTAACCGTGACCATATTTTTTGTTTAATTTCTGAGTTAAAAATCATAGTCTAACTTTTCAGTGCCTAAATTACCCTTCAAATACAAGTATAGGCACTCTTTCAAACAAGGTTGCTAACGTACCGTGCTTATTTCGACCCTTAATGGTCGGTAATGAAACTCTGTGATATTAGATGACATCAAAATCACTCAAAACTGTTTTAATATCATCATCACGGGTGAATAGTAGTCAACAGTAATGAAACCTGATTAACAGCGGTCAAACATCATTAGCAATGGTCAAGGATTATCCACACCTCTCCACTACCATTAACAAGGGTCAAAGATTATCAACACGGGTTAATAATCATTAACATGGGTCAAAGGTTATCAACACGGATTAATAACCATCAACATGGGTCAAACACCATCACCAATTGGTGACAATCATCAACACGAGTCAATAACCATCAACATGGGTCAATGGCACTCATCACTGGTCAATAAAGATTAACTATGATTGAGAATCTTTTAAAGGTGACAGCGATTGATAATTATTTAATCTTTTAATTACAGTGTTAATTTCATTGACTGTTGTTAATGATTGGATAGAGCAAACTTGATCAGATTGATAGACAATCTTACCTAAAACTTTATACTGCTGACCCTCACTTTTATAACCTTTTTCTTCTAATAACTTTTTTAGCTTTAACCTTGCCATAGATAACTCAGTTTTAGAATCATTATTTTGATTATTTTCTACTTTTTGATTATTTTCTAAGTTGTCTGATACTTTTGATTGATCATTTAAGTTTGTAGTAGTTTGAGAAAAAGGTTGGTATGTTGGTAGAGGTTGGTATATCCCATTACTGGCAATAGTTTCAGAGCTACCAACCTTGCTAATAAGGTTGGTAGGTTCACTGTTTGAGGTTGGTAGGTTTTGATTTTCACCCATACCAACCTTTTCATTTTGAGTGAGGTTGGTAGGAGGTTGGTAGGTTTGAAAACCTTGCTCTGACTGAGACATACCAACCATACTAACCATACCAACCTTTTCTTTTAACCCTACAAAATTTTGATTAAGGGGTAGGTTAAACCACAGATTTTGCTTTTTGCCATTAATAAATTTTTGCTTTTTCTCATAACCTTTAGATGATAATATTTTGCTCATTCTCATTTCATCACCCCTTTTGATTTGATTTTCTTCAAACCCTAAATGAGTGATTAAAATATTTCTTACAGATACCCCAACTTCTTCAAAACCGTACAAATAATTATCAAGTTCAGAGCTATCCCATGAATCAGTATGTAGAAATTGTTTGTTCAGTTCATCACTCATTTTTTGAGATTCATAACTCAAGTGCCACTGTTCACCCGCAAGGTATGCTTTTTTAGCTTGCGCCCAAATTTGATCACGGTATTGTTTAACCTTCTCAATATCAATATGTTGACTAACAGGTATTACCCAAAATCTTCTATTACCCGTTGTGTCCACTAAAAACTCAGATTCATTAACAGAACCAACAATCACCGATTGACGTTTAACCGTTCTGGTAGATCGTCCATAAGGTTCTCTGAAAGTATCCACTGATTTACTTAAAAATGCTTTTAGCTCACCTGATTGCTTTTTACCCGTGATTGTCTCAAATTCTGCAAGTTCAGCGCACCAGTGTTGATGTAACACGAGTAAATTATCTCTATCCGTACCCGTGACAGAATCAGTAAAAAATTCATCACCGTACAAAACCTTAAAAAATGTACTTTTTCTTATGCCTTGTTTACCTTGCAAAATAAGCGCCGTATCTAATTTGCAACCTTGTTTATATACCCTTGCCACACTACCAATAAGATGACGATAAAGCATTTCATCATATAACGGGTCATTAGTGCCAAAAAGTAAAGTTGAGAGTTTTTTAATATCTATTTCATCAAAGTTATCATCACATTTATCAAGATAAACTTTAACGGGGTGATAGCTATTTTCTTTAGCTACCATTACTGCTAAATCATAAGCGATTTGTTTATTTATTTTAATGCCATAATCTTTATGAATTTGTAGGTATAAATCATCAAGATATGCTTCTTCATTATCTAACTCAACAATTCTTTTTAACTCATTAAATCTTAATCTATCAGCGTAATCTTTCTCTAATATTTCTCTCGTTAAGGTAATGTTGTCAGGTTTAATAGTAGTCATATTTATGTCATTATTTTTCACTGTAACAAGTGAATTATTGACTTCTTTAGGAAAATAATGATCTTCTAAAACCATTATTTCGTCAGTGTAGTTATCACCATAATTATTCAAGTCTAATGTGAGCAGTCTATTAAACTCAACAACATCAATATTTGAATGATTCTCTATCTCTTTGCTAACTTCACAATAATCATCACTTGGTGACCCAAATTTACCTAATATAGAAAATAAATAACTTACTCTTACTAACTTAACTTCTAAATTTACACTATTATTTTTAGTTTTCCATTGTTCATAAGCAAGATAAAACTGGATAGCTTTTTTTAAACCTGCTTCATCATTATCAGAAATATAGATTAACCCGTTAATTCCATGCTTAATAACTTCATCAAATAATGTGTAATACACTGTAAAATCTGTTTTAGAGTTAACCGCACAACCTACTAAAGAAGTGCTAACAAAACCATCTCTGATACCATATTCAGCGCCTTTTTCCCCTTCATGAACCAACATCCATTTACCTTGTGCCAGTGGGAATAGCTCATGGTGATATGGCAACCATTGACTTTTATCAATACCTTTTTTTGGGTACACTGACTTTTTACAAGATGCCCCTTTCTCACTTGTAACAATGGATATTGAGCGATTAACTGATAAGTTATTAGGATAATCAATCTTAAATTGATATATAGGGTTTTTAGCTAATTCGGTGACAGTCTGATCATCCAATAAGGCTAAATTATCATCAGAATATATTTCTCTCCATTCACTCTCTTTTTGGTAGTGAGCAATAATTTGAGCGTTGTCAATTTGACAGGTAGCTAGGTTTACCCGTGAAAAATCACTGTTTTGTGTCATAATTTAGTTAATAAAATAAAGATTTATAGTTACTGCTGATTACAGTAATTAACCGTTTTAGGGTAACGGATAAACCCTTTTCATAATTTAATTTGTTTTTGGTAATATACCAAAACTTTTCTTAAATCAAGTATGTACATACATTATAATTGACTTTTATCTGGATCATCAATCAATAATCTAACGACTGATGAAGGAATACCACTAAACCCCTTTTCTATTAAGCTAAACCATATTTCTGATAGCTCAGGTATAGATAAAGTTTGAGAGTTTAAAGGGCTATATTTGCTCAATAAATCTTCACTATCTACTTGATGTAATAGGCTTTTAACTTCTTGATTAATTTCAACTTGACTAAAATATTTCAATAATAATAAGCTAATTAATTCCGTTTTAAGAACATTATTTTCTTTACAATATAGGTCAAGTGCATCATAAAGTTTTGGATGTAAACTTAAGTTAACAGATCGCCGTTTTCCCCTTTTCATAATTTTATGTTTTTGCAATACTATTGATCAATATAATTTATTATAACGGTAAACTTCACTTGTAACAGTGACATTTAAGCAAATAGTTGTTATATTATCTAATATAGCTTAAATTCACTTGTAACAGTGAGATATAATCATGAATCAGTATAATGTAGAAAACTTAACACCATTTAAGAGTAAGTGGAATAGCTCACCAACTAAACTGGTTAGGATACCCGTAGCACTTGAGGATCAGATTTTAGCTTTTGCCCATGATTTAGATAGTGGTAATATTCAATCAGATAAAATCAATAATTCACTTGTAACAGAGAGATTAAAGCAATTAATAATCAAAATTGAGAATAAAGAAACGGGATATAAAAATAATGGTGCTAGTCAATTAATTAAAGAGTTGAGGGCGCTGTTAGATTAATTATTCTAAAGCTAAAACAATTCTGGTAACTCTAAACTTTCATCAACAGCTAAATAATTTCTGATAAGAGTTGGCACTGAGTTACCAACAATATTAGCTATGGTTTGTAGATCAGCTTTTCCTGATCTACATAAATGAGTAATAAAAGTATGTCTGACATCATAAAATGTTAGATATTCTTTAACTAAACCTTGATTAACTAACTGCAAAATTAAAGGTTTCCATATTCTGGTACTAAAGTTTTTTCTATCAATATAGGTTTTAGTAATACTAGGAAAAAGTAAATTATTAGGGTTATCAATTTTCGGTATGGACTCAATTAAATCTTTTAGCTGATCATTGACAGGAAACATTCTAATATCAACACCATTTTTAGTTCCCATAACAATTTCACCACCAACATAACGCTTATTTATTCTTAACCAAGTTTTACCAGCTTTTTTAAAAATGTCATTACAAGTAACAGCAATCGCTTCACTTGGTCTAGTTCCTGTCAAAAATCTAAAAGCGACAAAATTATAATAATAACTGTAATTATATAGAGCTTTTTCTGGTAAATATTGATCATATTTAAAGGCATTTAAAATTACGGTTACTTCTTCTTGAGTAAAAGATTTAATAGTTTTTTTCTTATGAACACCTAAGGATTCAATTATTTTAATAACGTGATTATCCCCTTTAAACTTGCCAAATGAGATAGCTAAACCAATACTTGCAGATAAATCTTGTAATAATCTTTTAGTGGTAGTTTTTGCATATTTACTCAAAAGTAAAATCACATAATCAGCAACCTCATCAACAGTCAAATTTTCACTTAAAGTTTTGTCTATTTTTGACCAATTATTTTTTTTAGTAGTGACTGCTATATCATCTCTTTTAAGTTCTTTGTAAAATTCCCAAATCTCCCTTAAAGTAAGTTCTTTTTGCCCAAAGTCATGTTTAATTAGTTTTGGCTTTAGTTGATATTTTTCTTTAGTTTCATCATATTTCTGATAAAGATAAATATCATTATGAATCTCAGTGGCTTTTGCTATGGCAATCTGTTGACTTTGAGGATCAAAATAATTAAGAGGATAGCTGATAGATTCACGTTTACCCTGATAAGTAAACCGTAATCTAATTGTGCCGTTATTATTGTCAATAGAAACCTTTAACCCATTTGGTCTAAAAGAATTATTTTGCATAAAACTTATAATTGATAAAGAGTGTTTAGACCATTTTTAGACCAATTTCAGAAATAAAAATAAAAAATAGGCAATAAAAATAGACATCATAGGCTAAATAATAACATTTATTCTCATTGACATCGATGGGGTCGCCTGTTCGAGTCAGGCTACGTCCATAATCCACAAC
>JACYMF010000020.1 GCA_015272165.1 Cyanobacterium sp. T60_A2020_053 | reverse complement strand
AAATCAAGAAGGGGGGAAATAAATAAGGGTGTCGCTATCCTTCCCCAATCCGCTTTGCTGAGATTGGGGACTGTCGCAACGAACGTTCAAATGAAGAATTAAAAATTTGGGCGTTGGTGATTTTCCCTATGATTTCTGGTTAGGGTGAAGGAAAGGGATGCAGAGGAAGCAGAGGTGGAAGGGGAAGCAGGGGTGGAAGGGGAAGCAGGGGTGGAAAGGGAAGCAGGGGTGGAAGGGGAAGCAGGGGTGGAAGGGGAAGCAGAGGTGGAAAGGGAAGCTAGGAGATAATAATTCATAATTCATAATTCATAATTCATAATTCATAATTCATTTTATTTCTTGTGCTAATTTAATTAAGGTTTCTTCTACTTTTTTCATACTGCCCGGATTAACTAATCCATAGTAATCAAAGTCATAAATTTTATCTTCTTTCACTGCTGTTAATTCACTCCAAAAAGGCTCTTTTTTTAATTGCTCTAATATACCTTCTCTAGCTGGGTCAACTATAATAATTTTTTCGGGATTTGTCTCTAAAATTTTCTCAGGAGACAGTGTGACATAACCACCAAATTCTGAACTTCCTTGCAAATCTGCTACCACATTTTGATATTTAAATTGGGTTAATAAATCCCCTGTCCAACTATTTTTATTAGGTGCTAAAATTGGTTGACGACTAACTAAAATTAAAATAGAAGAATTAGAGTCTAAATTATCAGGAATCATGGCTTGATAACGGTTAATTAAAGGTTCTGCATCAGCGCCCGTCACCGTTGCCAATTCTTCGATCATTTGTAATAATGAAGCCCAACTATTAATATTTGTAGTCATGGTTTTTACGCCCAATTCTTCTAAACGAGTGAGAATTTGATCGCTAAAACCTTCTGCGCCCACCACCAAATCAGGCTCAAGTGCCATAATTTTCTCTAAATCCGGCGGAGTGCGCCCTTCACTCACCATCACCAAATCGTTAAAACGGCTATCTTCTTTTAATAAACTACTACCGGGAATCCCGACTAATTTAGTCGGCTCTAATTGCTGAATAATATCAGCACTGAGGGAAGTTAAGGCGACAATGCGGTTAACGGCGGTGGAGGGCGCTGGATTTTCTACTGGTGTGCTATTATTTTCACTTACTGAATTAGTGGTGTTATTACAAGCGGTAACTCCAAATAAAGAGATAATTAAACTAAGTTTGATTAATAAAGATAAATTAATTTTTTTCATTCGTTAATACCAATTAAAATTTAGTCAAAAGGGCAAGAAGCAAGGGGATGTAACCCCCTTTTTAATAACTCGATAATTTCTAAAAGTTCAATTCATTGAACGATATATTATTAGCCGTGTAATTCATTACACGGTGAGTAAATTACGAAGGGATAAAACCTCAATAATTCATCTGTTCAAATTGGGTTGAATGATATTCAACCCCTACACAGAAAAAAACAAATTTTTTTACTAAAAATTTATTGGGTAGTGCATAATAATTACCCATGAAAAAATAAATTAAAAGCGCACGATAAAATTAACTCCCATATTAAAACCGGGTGGTGCATAACGAGGTAAATTAGCATTATCAGCAGTTAAACCGCGCACATCAGACCATGAAAAATATTCCGTATTAAACAAGTTAAATAAACCTACATTAAGAGAAGTATTAGGAGAAAAATTATAGTAACTAATTAAATCTAATAACACATAACCATCAGGGGCAAATAAATTCTCTCCATCAATGCGATCGGCAGATTTAGCGCCCACAAAAGTGCTGAGTAATTGTGTACCCCATTTATCCTCATCAGCACGATAGCGCACTCCTAACACCGCCTCAAAAGGATTAACTGAGTTTAATGGCACAAAACCACTACCCGAATCACTGTCTCCCACAGCCCAAGCCAGACTACCTAAAACACTAAAACCAGTTTTATCAGGGTTGAAGAAATACTCAGTTTTAGCCTCGATACCATAGATACGGGCGCTGTCGATATTTTGACTCTGAAACTGCTGGAAACCATCGGCACGAGTGCCAACATTAACCGTGTCAATAAAATCCTCATAGTCATTATAAAAACCAGCTAAACTAAAGTTAAATTGAGGATAATTACCTCTAATTCCTACTTCAAAACTATTGCTTTTTTCTGGTTTCAAATTAGCATTAGGTAACACCGCATAACCAAAGGCAAAATTAGTAAAACCAATATTAGCATCATCATAAGGAGGGCTACGAAAACCGCGCGCATATTGCCCATACAGCGCTAATTCATCCCTAGGTTTATAGACAATGCCAATCTTAGGAGAAAATGCCGAATCGCTACGATTTTCCACAGTGAAACCATCTACATTAATACGGCGAAAATCATCATCTTCCTTGGCATTTAAACCGAAATAATCCCAACGAATGGCAGGAATAATAGAAAAGCGCCCGATTTCAATTTCATCCTGTAAATAAAGCCCTAATCTAGTGGTATCTGTATCAGGAAAAGTTTTATTCGGAAAGGTTTCCCCCACTACAAATTTACTGGTAGTGCCATCAGCAAAAATTAAAGTATTATCCCGGGGGCGAGATGTGCTAGTCTGGGAAAAATCTACCCCATAAACGAGACGATGGGAAGCCCTACCCGTATTAAAATCGCTCTGTAACTGCAATTCAGCACCAAAAATATCCTGTTTAAACTGGTTTAACTCATCCCTAGTGACAGGGCGAAAACTCGGTTGCTCCTGTCCAAAACTCTGCTGAATACCAACAGATAATTTTTTTTCTTTGATATTAGCATTTTGATAATAAATTTTAGCGTTGAGATTCTCTAACCAACTGGGATTAGGAGATTGATAATTATAGTCAAGGCTGAGACGATTGCGACTGCGTGTGTCGTCAGCGTTAACTTCCTGACGATCAAAAAAGATGAAGTTTGGCGGGCGCACGTTAAATGGAGTGCTACCAATTTCATTTAATACTACAGTATCAACATCATCTCGTAAAAATTCTCCTGTGAATTTGAGACTGCTATTTTCATCGAAATTGTAAACTAACTTGCTGGTGAGACTGTAACCCGTAATTTTTTGAGGGTTAGTTTCAGCGCCCGTCACCGTTTTTAATTCGCTACCATCGGTAAAACTAGCCACTGCGGAAAATTGTAGCTTTCCGTCTTCGTCTTCCCCTGCGATTACTCCTGTAAGATTAAGTAACTCACTACTGGTATCATAACCAATTTGACCACTACTATAAAAGGAATTACCAAAGGTATTGAGATAATCTTGAGGGTCTTTAGTAATAAATGATACTACACCCCCGATGGCATCACTACCGTATAAAGCAGAAGCTGGACCTTTAATGATTTCCACCCGTCTAGTGGTTTCTAAGTTAAAATAATCCCTTCCTCTACCGACATAGTTATCTGGTACAGAAATACCATCTACTTGTAATAAAACTCGGTTGCCGTCAATACCCCGAATATTAAAATCTTGATTGCCAAAACGGTTGGCATTTCTACCCACAGAAACACCGGGTTCATAGCGCACTAAATCTTGTATATCATTGATTAATTGTCGCTCAATTTGTTGGGAATCTATAATGGTAATAGAGTTAGCAGAATCTAATAAACTTCTAGCGGTTCTAGTGCCAGTAATAGTGATGGTTATATCATCTAAATTAGGTAAATTTTGAGCAAAATTTCTCTCACTAATTCCCAAGATTAAGTTCCTATCTGAAGGAATAATTTGGGCTTGATAATTACGGTTATTATTACTAATAATTGTTAATCTAACGGTGCTATCATCAAGGGTTTTTAAACTAATTTCCGCAATATTTGCGGTGGGATTTACCCTGATAATGTCAGTTTGGAGGGCGCTGTCAACTAAGTCAATAACTAAACGATTTTCTTCTCTCATGATGAGAGGTACAATAGATTTTCCATCTTGAGTGACGATAGTTAATGATAATTGATTATCGTTTTCTTCAATTAATAAATCGGTAATTTGCTTGACATTTTCATTATTTTGTGTTAGTAAAAAGTTGGTACTTTTATGATTAATAAATGATAATTTATTTTGAGCTAATACTGATTGATTAGCAGTTAAAGCGATTAAAGATAATGATGTAAATGTTAAGACATTTGCTGTTTTTTTGTTCATTTGCTCACACCAATTAATTGTTATGAATTTGTTAAACGAGGTTTTAACCCCTCCTAATAATCAGTAGGGTGGGCATTGCCCACCAAAACCAACCCTTGAGATACTGTTTTATCCCCATAAAAAATAAAAAATATTACCCCCCTCTCCTGTGGGAGAGGGGTTGGGGGTGAGGGTAAATCAAGCCTGAATCAAATCAAGGGAAGGAGAAAGAGGACAAATCTGCTCACCCACTGGAGTAGAAATAATCGCCACCTGCACATCAAAAACTTGAGCGATATTTTCTACTGTCAAAACCTCCTCAGTTTTTCCCACCGTAAACAAGCGCCCTCCCCTCAAGAAAGCAAGTCTGTCACTGTATCTCACAGCGAGGTTAATTTCATGTAAAACGGTAATGATGGTTAATCCCTGTCGATGCAACTTTTTCAATAAATCCAACAACTGTAATTGATAATGAATATCAAGATAGGTAGTCGGTTCATCCAGTAAGAGGATTTGCGGATTTTGGGCTAAAGCTAAGGCTAAAAAAGCCCGTTGCCTTTCCCCCCCTGATAATTGAGTTACTGGGCGCTCACTTTTTGCCGTTAAATCAGTTTCTGCTAAAGCTAAATCCACCGCTTCTCGATCCTCTTTAGTTAAATCCCACTGATACCATGACTGGTGTGGAGTGCGCCCTAAAGCCACCAACTGACGCACCGTTAAACCAGATGGAATAGTTTGCTGTTGGGGTAAAATAGCGATGCGTTTAGCCACCACCGCAGGAGGTAAAGCGTAAATTTCTTTGCCATCTAACAAAACTTTTCCCTGAGAAGGAGAGAGAATGCGAGACAGTAACTTGAGAAAAGTTGATTTTCCCGAACCATTAGCGCCCACCAAACTAAGCCACTCCCCCGAATGTATATCGAGATCGAGATTATGGACAATGGTGCGCCCCTCATAGCCACCACTGAGGTTATAACTGTTTAAAGGCATGGTTTAATTAAATTAGTAAAATACAATTTGATCGCCCCTTCATTTTTATAAATAAGGGGTTTTTTGTTGTTTGTTGATGTGTCTAAATCTTGCTTACTGTTTTATTGTTGGGTTTCGTTACCTCAACCCAACCTACTTTTCCCCCCTCTCCTGTGGGAGAGGGGCTGGGGGTGAGGGCATCCCTTAAACAGAGCGCCGATAAAGCAACCAGACGAATAAAGGAGAACCAAAAAGAGCAGTTACAGCGCCCACCGGCAACTCCACAGCGCCCATCCTTGAGAGCAAATCAGCCCAAGCCAAAACCAGCGCCCCTCCCACCGCCGAAAGAGGAATGAGCAGACGATAATCATTGCTTTTGAGCAGAAAACGCATGGCATGGGGTACGAGTAATCCCACAAAACCGATTAAACCAGCGATGCTAACTGCGCCCGCCGCCAAAAGGGTTGCCGTGCCACCGATGAGTAAACGTGAACGCCCTAGAGGTATGCCCAAACCCACCGCTAATTCATCCCCCAAATTAAGCACATTGACATAACGGGATAATAGACAAGCCAATACTAAAGCAAGGATGATGTAAGGAGTGGCTAATTTTAACTCACCCCAACCCCTACCATTGAGACTACCCACAATCCAGTTAAGCGCCCGTTGAATGCGCCCATCTTCCGACATCAGCAATAAAGTAGTTTGAATTGCGCCAAAGAGAGAAGACACTGCTACACCGCCCAGAATTAAACGCTCTACATTGATACCATTACTTTGTTTTGCCAAAAAATACACCAACGCAGTAGTTAACACAGCGCCCACCCACGAGGCAAGGGGAATCAAAAATAAAAATACATCAAAGGTAATTAATACAACTACTACCAAACCAGCGCCCGCCGAAATACCGAGCAGGAAGGGAGTCGCCAGAGAATTGCGTAACATCCCTTGCAATAAAGCGCCCGAAGTCCCCAAAGCAGAACCAACGAGAAAAGCCGATAAAATGCGCGGTAGCCGTAAATCCCAGATGATAACTTGATTTAACCTTTCTCCTTGATGCCATAAAGCCTGATAAATTTCCCCTAAACTGAGGGAAACTGAGCCTATGGACAAAGACACTAAAAAGGTTAGTAACAAGGCTAAACAAATAAAAAATATTACTAATAGTGCTCTGGATCGTTCATCTTGTATGGCTAGATTACGACCCTTCACAAGTGCATTAACCTCCATTTAATTGATTTATAATTGATTAGTTTGCTTAGTTAATGAAAGTAATTAGCGATTACTTAGTTAAAGAGTATAACAAGATTTAAAAATTATTGCAAACTATAATCATTAGTATAATGGATAATTGATAATGGAAGGAATGCAAAATGTAGAAGTAATTGTTTTCTAAATTCTAAATTCTAAATTTTTTCTCCCCTTCTCCCCTTCTCCCTTACTCATTCATTACCTCCGTTAATTTTTCGATGGCTTTGGTAAGATTTTCTTGGGCGATAACTTCCGGGGTGGAGGGCGCTAGAATCAAAGGGGTGATAATATCTGTGACAAAAGAATTAATGATGCCACTAAATGCACCACCAATAATAACAGCCACGGCTAAATCGATGACGTTTCCGCGCATGATAAATTGACGAAACTCTTTAAAAAAACTACTCATTTTAGGTAACTCCTTATATTTATTATCTGGTTTATAACGTGAATTTTGTTATATTTTAAACACGGTTACAATAGCAAAATTATTTTGAATTGGTAATAAAAATATGAATTGGTGGCGCAAATTACGCAAAAATCCCCTCGCTAAATTAGGGGCAATAATTCTCTTTTTCTTTTATATTATGGTGATTGGAGCGGATTTTATAGCGCCTTATAATCCTTACAGCGCCCTTGACAATAGTTCATTATTACCACCTACCCAGATATATTGGCGCACTGCACAACGGCAATTTATTGGCGCTCATGTTTATCCTACCACTCAGGGGGCTACAGATTTAACAACGGGAGAGCGATTATTAGACGTTGATTTTACGAAACCTTCTCCCCTACGCTTTTTTGTGAAAGGTTTGCCCTATCAATTATTACAAATTAAACTACCTCTACCACCTACTTTTGCAGAAAAAGAAATCTTTTCAGGCTTTAAATTTGACCGTCATTTATTTGGTGCCATGGGAGATGCACAAATTAATATTTTAGGTACAGATGAACAAGGTAGAGATCAATTTACTCGATTATTATTCGGGGGAAGAATTAGTTTATTTATTGGCATAATTGGTATTTTAATATCTTTTCCTTTAGGTCTTTTAATTGGTGGTATTGCTGGTTATTTTGGTGGTTTAATTGATAATATTTTAATGCGCTTAGTGGAAGTTTTAATGACTATACCCGGTATATATTTATTAGTGGCTTTAGCCGCCGTTTTACCGCCTAGTTTAAGCAGTAGTCAACGGTTTTTATTGATTGTTTTAATTACTTCTTTTATTGGTTGGTCTGGACTAGCTAGAGTCATTAGAGGGCAAGTTTTAGCCCTGAAAGAGCAAGAATTTGTGCAATCGGCACGGGCGCTGGGGGCAAAACCTTTTTATATTATTATTAAACACATTCTTCCTCAAACTGCTACTTATATTGTTATTTCTGCGACTCTTTCTATACCGAGTTTTATTGTGGCTGAATCGGTGTTAAGTTTGATTGGTTTGGGTATTCAACAACCTGATCCTAGTTGGGGAAACTTACTTTCTTTAGCTTCTAATGCTTCCATTATTGTATTGCAACCTTGGTTAATTATTCCCCCTGCAATTTTAATTATTCTCACAGTTTTATCGTTTAATTTATTAGGGGATGGTTTACGAGATGCTTTAGATCCAAAAAGTCTTAAATCTAATCGTTGAAACTTTCCACATCAAACTTAAGGGGTTTTATCTTCAATAAAATAACTGTAATAATTTATTAAATTTCTCTCACAATTATGAAGTTGTTAACAGATTACACAATTATCGTTAAACCTGACTATTTCATTTATGTTAACGAGTATATCTTTTTCTCTCTCCCTAAAGGGACTTGACTATTTGAATGAAATTATGATCAGCGCCCGTCACCGTAGCGCCCCATTCTTGTAAAAGAGTTAAATAGTCTATAATTTCACGAGTAATAACTTCCCCCGGCATGAGAAGAGGAATACCCGGAGGATAAGGGCAAATAGTTTCAGCACAAATATGATTGATACTATCAGCAAAAGTCACAGAGATTTTACTTGCCCAAAAGGCTTGACGGGGCGACATTTTAACATGGCTTAAAGGTTGAGGGGGAATTAAGTAATTTTTAACTTGATTAGTTTGATAGGGAGCAATTTTTTCACAAGCATTAATTAACATTTTTATATCTGTTTCAGTATTACCAATAGAGATAATAAAAGTCAAATTAGTAGCAGTGGGCAACTCACAACTTACACCTAATTCTCGATGAAAAATATCATCTATTTCATAACCATTTAAAGATAAATTATTAACATTAATTGTCAATCTAGTTATATCTAAATCGAAAAAATTATCCTGCGGTGAAGGGCGCTGTAAAACTTGTAAATAATCAAATTTTTCAAGCTCATTTCTAGCTAATGTTGCTAAATTAATAGTCTTAGTTAATAATTCCTTGCCTTCCCTTGCCATTTGTTCTCTTACTGCATCTAAAGAAGCTAAAAGAAGATAATTAGGACTAGAAGATTGTAAAAGCCTTAAAACTTCACTAATACGCTCTTTTTTGACTAAATCTCCCTGTAAATGAATCATCGAAGCCTGAGTCAGCGCCCCCAACACCTTATGAGTTGACTGAATAACCACATCAGCCCCGCAACTTAAAGCCGATGAAGGTAAATTATCATGAAAATGAAAATGAGCGCCGTGTGCTTCGTCCACCAAAAGAGGGATATTGTATTGATGCGTAATTTTCGCAATTTCAGAAATATTACTGCATATGCCCTCATAGCTAGGAGAAACTATCAACACCGCTTTAATATCATCATTTTCGTTTAATATTTTAGTAATTTGTCGAGGAGAAACACCATAACATACATTAAAATTACTATCATATTCAGGGCTAATAAAAATAGGCATAGCGCCCGACAAAATTAAGCCAAAAATTGCCGATTGATGAACATTACGTGGTAAAACAATCTTATCCCCTTTCCCACAAGTAGCTAAAATACTAGCAATTACGCCACAAGTTGAACCATTTATTAAAAACCAACTATTTTTAGCACCGAAGACGGGCGCTGTTAATTCTTGTGCCTCCTTAATTACCCCTGCTGGTGCAAATAAATTGTCCAACTCCGGCAACTCAGGTAAATCAGCATCCAGCGCCCTTCCCCCTAGCAAACTCAGTAAGGCAATATCAGCCCCTTTTCCCCCTTTATGGCCCGGGCAATAAAACCGCGCATGAGGGCGCTGGGATAATGTTTGTAGCTGAGAAATAATTGGAGTTGTCACAATAATAAATAATTTATAAAGTAAAAAGAGCAAAAGTTTTCAAAGGGAAAAGTGTATCTAAAAAATCCCTATTTTTAGCATTTAGATAAAAAAAATATTGATATGAATAATCACATTAGGAAAGATGGTAATTATTCTATAATGATCATCACTTTTCAAACAGTTTCTTAGCTAACACTTGCTACATTATGACTTTTAAACAATAAAAAAGGGGATTGATCATCCCCTAAAACAATCAACTCAAAAAATGAATAAATAATAAACTTAGTCACTGAACTAAATTAATTTTATCTCAATACCTAGTTGAGATAATAGCGTTTTTCCGCCTCTAATTGATTAACTAAAGAATCTTGACCTTTAGTTCTAGCAATCTCTAAACGATGCTCTAAAGTAGATAGTAAAGATTGACGATGAGCTTTTTTTGCTTGTTGTAATGTGCTTTGCTTAATCATGGGATAACTCCTGAAATTACTAAAATTGGAATAATAGACAGAGGCTAGAAAACCTCTCTTCTAAAGATGAAATAATATCTATAAAACTATTAACAGAATAATTATTGAAGTCCTACTTCATTAGAGATTCTGGTTAACATATTCGCCTGACGGTTTTGCTGACGTTGCCGACTATTTCTCATCAGTAAACGAGCTTGTTGAGAAACAGAACCAACCGAATTATTACTTGACGTTTGATTAGCGTTCATAATGTCGCCTCCTCTAATTTTGTTGTGGTTAGATTCGAGGCGCGTTCCTTCAGAAACTTTCATCGCTTCTTACTTCCGTCTGTGTCAACAGATGAACGATTTATCCTTACAGTATTTAATATAACATAACTGTATCAAATTTGACGGTTTTTGTTAAAAGTTTATTTATCTTAACAACCTTGTTTTATAAAGGAACAAAATTAAACTCTCTGGTAGGGTTAATTATATTTGTCACTCCATTGGGTTTTTGACATTGACGAAATTATATGCAGGGTCTTCACATTAACAATGAAATACTCAGTTAATTTTGCTTACCTAATCAATCTCGAAGTAAGATAATTATTGATTAGAATAAAAATAGCAAAATTTTCAATAAATGGATGAATCTAAGTCTTCAATATCCCATATTCGGTCCTCAAATTCAATGTCCCCATTGTCGGCAACAAATCGAAGCATTAACCTTAACAGATAGTTACTTATGCCCTCGTCATGGAGCATTTGAAGCCGATCCTAATACAGAAGTATTAGTGCATTTGCAATCAGGGCGACAATGGCGACAATGGGAAGACAAATGGTATCGACAGCATACCCATCCTGATGGTATCCGTTTTGAGATTCATGAAGCGTTAGAGCGTTTATACACAGATGGTTATCGTGCTACTAAAATTATAATTGCCCATCGCTATGAATCTTTAATTAGTTCTTATTTAGAAAAAGGAAATCATTGGTCAAAAGAATCGGTAAAAAGTCAGGTATTATATGGTTTACCAGTGGAATTCAGCGCCCCTCACCATAGCCCACAATGGGAAATTGTGAATTTTCAATTAGAAAAAGAAAAAGGTAGCCCTTCTCGTTATCCCTACTTCCGTCTATTTGAGTAAGGTTTGCACTCATTAGTGGTGTCATTGAGGTAGAGAAAAGGGAAGAGGGAAAGGGTGTTGAGTTATTCAGCAAAGCCTAATTATTTGCCATAACTTGAGAAATTCTGTCTAAATCTAATTCACCAAGATAATCAGCGCACCAATCCGCTTTACGGTGTAATAGGTGAAAGGGATAAGTATGGGTGATACCGACTACTTGCATTTGGGCGTTTTGCCCTGCTTTAATTCCTGGGAAGGTATCTTCTACCACAAGGCAATTACTGGCTCCTAGGCATAAATCTGGGTGTTTTTCCTGCAACTTTTGTAAGGCGCGTTGGTAAGATTCGGGGGATGGTTTTCCAGCGCACTTATCCTCAGCAGAAACGATGATACTAAAGATAGATGATAAATTGGCACGGTCTAAAATTAATTGTACTTCCTCTAGGGGGGCGCCGGACACTAAACCCACTATCAGACATTTTTCGGGCATTTGCCGCAGAAAACCGATGACAGACTCGTATAACGGTAGTGATTCGAGATTATTAATGATTTGGCAATATTGGGTTGATTTTTGGTTAATTAACTTACTGATATATTCTTCTGATACTACACGCCCTTTATTCGCTAATAAATCTTTTAGACAGGCATAGTCACCCCTTCCCCAACAGAAACTATCATAGTCGGAGGGCGCTAGACGGAGATTTTCACCGATTAATAATTCTTCGATTAATTGTTTATGGATAGATTCATCATTGATGATTACTCCATTGAAATCAAATAAAATCGCCTTTAGTGTCATGATTGGTGATTTTTTTTACAAGTAGAAAGGGAAGCAGGGGGAGAGAGGGAAGCAGGGGAGAAAGGGGAGAAAGGGAAGCAGGGGAGATTATGAATTATGAATTATGAATTAATAATTTCCTTTGCCCCTTGCCCTTTTAACTTTGCCCTTTTAATCCATTATCCATTGATAATTTGTGTTAATGCTAGTTTTATTTCAGGATACTGATAATTATAGTTAATCACTTCCGTTGTCTTTTCTGGTAAGACTTTTTGCCCTTCTAAAACAACTTTTGCCCCTTCTCCTAATAATAATTCTAAAGCAAAACTAGGTACAGGCAACCAAGAAGGGCGCTTCATTACTTCCCCTAACTTCTCACATAAATTATTCATGGTAACGGGGAAGGGCGCTGTGGCATTAAAAGTGCCTTCAATATTATTATTTTCCATGGCAGTAACAATTAAATTCACAACATCATCAATATGAATCCAAGAAAACCACTGTTTACCCTCGCCTATAGGACCTCCCGCAAAAATCTTAAAAGGTGGTATCATTTTAGCTAAAGCGCCCCCCATCCCTAACACAATACCAAAACGGAAAATAACTAAGCGCCCTCCCACCTCTTTCACCTTCTCCGCTTCCGCTTCCCATACCTGACAAACTTGGGCGAGAAAATCATCACCGGCGGGGCTAATTTCTGTATAAGTAGCGGTTTCGCTAGTGCCATAATAACCAATAGCAGAAGCATTGATCAGAAATTGCGGTTTTTGAGCAGAATTTTTGATGGCATCAACAATCATTTTTGTGCCATCTCGACGACTGGCAAGGATTTCCTGCTTATAACTACCACTCCATTTTTCGGCGATGGGCGCCCCAGCCAAATTCACCACCCCATCACAACCATTAATTTTATCTTGCCAATCTCCAGCAGTTTTGGGAGTATAACTAGCAAATTCCAGATTAGATTGTAAATAAACAGGAAAAACTGATTTAGCCTTCTCCACACTACGGGTTAAAACCAAGATTTGATGATTTACCGCTAATTTTTCGACTAATGCTTTCCCCACAAATCCCGTGGCACCTGTAATGGCAATTTTCATCTTTACTTTTCAATTAATATCATTTTTAACAACAATGGGTTTAAACCCATTGCCTCTTTAAACTAATGCTGTATAAGATTTACTCACTTTCTCCAGTAACTTTGAGTAGTAAAAAACCCCAAGCCAAACCAACTAAAACAACGCTAAAACAAAGAATTGCGCCACCAAATAACATACCTTCTGCCGTCATTGTGAATATCTCCTTTTTAAACTGTTAATTTTTATTATTCTGATTATAACCTGAGTTAGGATCTGATGAAAAAATGTTTTCAAAGGGCAAAAGTATTAAAAACAGTGATTTTTTGCGATATTATTTTGTAAGACGAAAAATTTTCTCTAGCCTTACAATTAATAAAACTCATCACATCTTAAAACCACACTTGTATCCTCATAAAATATCTTTGCGCCTTTGCGCCTTTGCGAGACATTAAAAAAGTGGTTTAGTAATTTACAAAGCACTGTAAGAAACTTTATAAATAATCAATTCTCACGAAAACTAGCTTAACATGACAACTAATTACTCTAATCCAGCGCCCTTCACCGCAGAGATACCAGATTTAAAAATGCCCACCGTATTGCGTTTAGGGTTATTTAATCTCGGCTTAGGATTAATGGCAGTCTTAACCCTAGCGGTATTAAATCGAGTGATGATTACGGAATTAGGCATTCCAGCCACCATTGCCGCCACCACTTTAGCATTATCGCAATTAATTGCCCCCATTCGAGTTTGGTTGGGGCAACTATCAGACGGTAAAAAGTTATTTGGTTTACACCGCACCGGTTACATTCGCACGGGGATTATTTTAGCAGGAATAACCATTTTAATTGCCTTACAAATCGTTTGGTTTTTAGGTAATCAAATTGAAATTAATAACGGTTGGCAGTGGAATTTTGCCACCATTAGCGCCTGTATTTTACTAGGTATAACATTTTTACTCCATGGAGGAGCGCTGGGTATGAGTTCCACTCCTTTTACTGCCTTACTGGTGGATATTTCGGAGGAGGAAGGGCGCTCGAAAATTGTTGCTACAATTTGGTCAATGTTAATGGTAGGTATTGTTATTGGTGGAGTAACAGGAAAAATATCCTTAGATAAACTGGCTATCGGTGATGCTGATAACCCTCTTTTAACCGTGGCGAATTTACAAGCGCCCATCAACCTCTTATTTATGTTAGTCGCTATAGTTGTTATATTTCTCGCCTTCATTGGCACTTGGAAGATTGAAAAAACCTATTCTCGCTATCATTTACGCAGTAGCGCCCTTCAAAGAGAGGATAGTATTGGTTTAAAAGAAGCCCTAAAAGTGTTAACTTCTTCCCGTCAAACCGCCATCTTTTTCTTTTTCTTAATGATGATAACCACCAGCTTATTTATGCAAGAATCAGTATTAGAGCCTTATGGTGGCGATGTATTCGGTATGAGTATCGGTGATACTACCATGTTAAATTCTTATTGGGGTATCGGTATTCTCATCGGTTACAGTTTAACTGGCTTTTTCATTGTGCCTCGTTTAGGGAAAATTAACACCACTCGCATCGGTTGCGTTTTAGTTTCTATCTGTTTCGGTTTAATTATCCTCGCTGGTTTAACTCAACAGGAAAATGTGTTAAAAGGGGCTATGGTATTATTTGGGGTAGGCGCTGGTGTTACAACTATCGGCTCTCTCAGTTTAATGTTAGATTTAACTGTAGCCGAAACTGCTGGTACGTTTGTGGGCGCTTGGGGTTTATCTCAAGCGATGGCGCGGGGTATTGCCATCGCTTCAGGGGGATGGGTGTTAGATTTAGGCAAACTACTATTTGATAATGTTTGGCTATCTTATAGTTTGGTGTTTTTCACCGAAAGTATCATAATTCTTCTCGCTATTTTGCTACTCAATCAGGTTGATATTAAAGAGTTTCAGGAATCCACTCGCAAAGCTACTACTCTCGTTATGGAAAGTGATTTGGATTAATGATATAGTCAATAATAAATAGTAAACTACTGAAAGATAGAGAATAGTCAATAAAAAGTGCAACAACTGATACAATAGCTCTAGTTCAATTAATCGAACCTTGTCTAATAGTCGTGTAATTGATTAGACATCTTCAGAAACTATTTTTTGTTGGCTTCTAGTCAAGGCTTCAGCCCTGAAAATAGCTGTTGTAGGAAATGTCTATGATATGGTAGCGAAATGACTTGAGATAATATCAAGTTTGTTTGATCACTTATAAGATCAAGTCCGTTTGATCAGCCGAAGGCTGCCGCTGCGCGATCACTTACAAATTAGTAATATCAATATCTTAGTTCAATTTATTGAACGAGATACTATTGGTTCCGTGTAATTCATTACACGGTGGGTAAAATGCGAAGAGATAATCTATTTATAACTAATTATCCGAACTTAATATAAAACACGGTTTTACTTTTTATAGATTAAAGAATAAAAAAAAAGATGATTAATATACTGTCTTGTCTGTTAATTATTTTAGGTATTTTGTTTTGGTATTGGGGAACAACATCTCTTTTAAGTCGCAGAAGTGTATTATTTAAAATTCATAATTTAACTGTTTCTGATAGTTTAGGGTCAATGTTAATTATTGTGGGTTTATTATTAAAAATACCTAGAGAATTTCCCCTTCTAATTCTCGCTATTATTTCCCTCGCAATTTGGAATACTATGTTAAGTTATGTATTTGCTTACGGTTCTAGCACCAAAGAAGAGTAAGTTTAATTTAAGTAAAAAGTTTTAATATTTAAGGCTTTTTATTTTGAGTATGTAAATTGTTAATTAAAGGAGGGAAGAGGGGAGGGGAAAATAAAATTTAAAATTTAGAAAATAATTACTTCTGCATTCTACATTCTGCGCTTTTAAAGTTTGTTTGGGTTCTTGGGCGGTTATTCTTTTATTTATTCGTTATCGAGGGTTATTGTAGGTTTTCGTTGTAAATACCATTGTCGCCATTCGTTGGAACTGCGCAGGGCAATCCATAATAATAGCATGGCGATAATTCCGCCATTTTCCGGCGCCCTCAGCGCGAAAATAACCAAAATGGCTGAAAGTATATCTTCTACGAAGGTAAAAGCGATGGGTAGCCTTCCCCAACGAAAAAACCAACCGACTAAGACAAAGCGTAATATTAGGGCAAATACGCCACCAATGATACCGATAAGCCAGAAGGGCGCTTGATCAAATTCTGTCCATTTAGCAGCGCCAATGGCTAACATAGCGCCCACCACCGGACTCATAATTAATTGTATAATTTGAATGATACGCAATCCCAGTAATTTTTTTGTGCCAAAAATTTCAAAAATTGTCCATGATACCAAAATACCAATGACAACTTCAGGGCGGATTTGATCAAGTAAAGGAATTTCTGACCACAAAGTGTTAAGGTTGGCTAAACCAAGAATCAATAATGGTAACCCAACTCTCAAGCCACCGGCGGCAGATGCGGAAAGAATGGCGAGAATTTGAATCATTTTCGTAAAAAAGGCAATAAAATTAAAGAAGAAGAATTATAGTTTTTGTTTCCATCTCAGTGCGTAAAATTAATTTAGCTATTACTCTCGGTGATCCTGTTAGTATTGGTGGTGAAATCATCCTCAAATCTCTTGCTAACTCTGCTTTACATCAAAAAGCCCATATCACTATCATCGGTGACGGGCGCTGGTTAAAATATACCTACAATTCTTTAACAGCTAAAGCTAACTTAACACATCCTCACACATTAAATATAATTGATGTAACTAACGACTTTCAAGGAGAATGGGGCAAAGGTGATGCAGAATCAGGAAAAGCCAGTTTTTTATATCTCCAAAAAGCCATTGAATTAACCCAACAAGGGCAATTTGACGGCATCGTCACAGCGCCCATCGCCAAATACCTATGGCAACAAGCAGGTTACAACTATCCGGGGCAAACAGAAGTATTAGCCGAAAAATCAGCCACCGCCAAATTTGCCATGATGTTTGTCGGCAAATCCCCTTACACCCATTGGGTATTGCGCACCATTTTGGCGACTACCCATATCCCCTTAAAAACCGTCTCAAAAAGCCTTAATGAAGACGTGATGGACGTAAAACTAGAACTTTTGATAAAAAACTTAAAAGAAGACTTTAATCTCTCTCAGCCCACCATAGCCATAGCTGGATTAAACCCCCATAGTGGAGAAAATGGCAAATTGGGTAAAGAAGAAAAAGAATGGCTGGAAAATTGGTTAAATAAAGCAAGGCAAAAATATCCAGAAGTAAAATTAATCGGTTTAATTCCGCCTGATACCATGTGGATTAAGCCCACTCAAGCATGGTTTCGGGATGGCAAAATTAAGACGGCTGACGGTTTCTTCGCCTTATATCATGATCAAGGATTAATTCCCGTTAAAGCCATGGCATTCGACCAAGCCGTGAATACCACCATCGGCTTACCCTTCGTGCGCACTTCACCGGATCATGGTACAGCTTTTGACATCGCAGGTCAAGGCATTGCCGACGCATCTAGTCTGACATCCGCCATAGAATGGGCAATTTATCTTTGTCAAAATCGATTGCGCCTGAAAAATTTAGTTTAATCCTTGACATTTATTTTTATTTTCGACATAATATTATATGTGTTAACTGCGGGTATAGCTCAGTGGTAGAGCGTCACCTTGCCAAGGTGAATGTCGCGCGTTCGAATCGCGTTACCCGCTTATATAAAGAATAAAATAAAAACATGACATATTACCCTATTATTTCGGTAGTGTATTATTTTCACTATTGGTCAAAACTTTTATTAAAGATAATAAGGGTCTGCTGAATAAATTAGAACCCTTGTCAAATAAAGGTCTTAAACACAGCTATAAAGGTGTCAGGTATCGGGTATTAGGTTTGAAAATTACACCTGCAACCTGAAGCCTGAAACCTACTCACTTTTAAACCTTTTCCCTTCACCTCACCATTGCACTTTTTCAGTACCACCGAATTAGATGCTTCTTGGCTTATGGATGACCAAATAAACGATAAAATAGAAAGAGAAGAAAAATAGCATAAAAGAACAAATAGAGAATATGACCTCAGAAACTCAGAGTAAAACCCTTGAGGCGATGAAAAATTTTGCCGAACAATACGCCAAGCGCACGGATACTTATTTTTGTGTTGACCCCTCTGTAACTGCCGTAGTTATTCAAGGTTTAGCCGAACATAAACAAGAATTAGGAGCGCCTCTCTGCCCTTGCCGTTACTATGAAGATAAAGAAGCAGAAGTTAAAAATACCTTTTGGAATTGTCCTTGCGTACCGATGCGCGAACGGAAAGAATGCCATTGTATGCTTTTTATTACTCCTGATAACGAATTTGCAGGAGAACAGCAAGAAATTACTTGGGACGATTTACAAGGTGTCAAGAGCTAAAATTTTTGGAAAGAACTGGAAAAATAGAAATTATTTTTAATCCGTTCGTAGGGGTTGAATATCATTCAACCCTTACAGGCTTTAGATATCAAAATAGCTGTTGTTGGAAAAACCTAATATTATTTAGGGTTTGCTGAATAAATCAAAACCCTTTTAAAACAAAGATTTTAAGTACAATAAAATCTTAAAAAAGTGCTAAAAATAGCCTTTTTTCTCTAAAAATGCCCTCTTTTGTTTACCCTAATCAAAAATTATTAATCCTAAATTCTACATTCTAAATTCTACATTATCTTCACTAAAATACTTTTTCAGCAACACCTAATTATCTCCCCTGCTTCCCCTTCCAAAATAATTTAAAATCCATGCAAGAAAACAAATCATTAATATCTCTACCTCAGCCAAGTCAAGATGAAGTAACCTTGTTAGCAGCAGCGGTGCGTAGTTCTCATGATTCCATCGTCATTACTACCACTGATTTAGACTATCCGGAACCTGAGATTGTATTTGTTAACCCAGCCTTTACTCGTATGACGGGTTACACGGCAGAGGAAATGATTGGCAAAACTCCTCGTATTCTACAAGGTCCCAATACAGACCGTAAAGTTTTTGAAACCCTGAAAGGCAAATTGCGCCATGGAAAAACTTTTTTCGGTGAGGCTATCAATTATCGTAAAGACGGTACTGAATTTTACAATCAATGGCATATTGAGCCTATTAAAAATGATTATGGTGAATTAACTCATTATTTAGCAATTCAAAGAGATGTTACTGCCAAAAAAGAAGCAGAACAAAAATTAATTTATGATGCTTTTCATGATGCTTTAACGGGGCTATATAATCGAGCTTGGTTTTTAAAGACATTGGCTGAAGCCATTGAAAAATCAATGGATGATCAAGACTATGTTTTTGCCCTGTTATTCATCGATTTAGATGGATTTAAACTAATTAATGATACCCTAGGTCATTCTGTAGGGGATGTATTTTTGAGGGAAGTGGCACAAAGATTAGAGCGCAGTCTTTCTGTTGATGATAAGTTAGCACGGTTAGGGGGAGATGAATTTATTATTATCATTGAAAGTGTTGATGATTTGGGTCTTATTTCTGACCGTTGTCAAGAAATTCAAGATAATTTACAAAAGCCTTTATTTCTTGGCAGTCAAGAGGTTTTCACTTCTGCTAGTATCGGTATTACCCTTAGCACTATGGGTTATGAGTCTTCTGAGGAAATGCTCAGAGATGCTGATTTAGCTATGTATCGAGCTAAATCACTGGGCAAATCCCGCTCGGCAATTTTTAATAAAACTATGCACCGAGTGGCGGTAAAAAGGCTTAATTTAGAAAGTGATTTACGCAAGGCTTTAGATCGGCATGAGTTTGAGGTTTATTATCAACCTATCATTAAAACTGCTACTCAAAAATTAGTCGGTTTTGAGGCGCTGGTGCGGTGGAATCATCGGGAAAAGGGTTTAATTTCCCCAGCGCACTTCATCCCTTTAACGGAGGAAACGGGGTTAATTATTGATATGGGGCAATGGGTGATGACTCAGGCTTGTCAGCAACTGGCTTTATGGCAATTATCTTCCCATCATCAAGATTTATTTATGAATGTTAATCTTTCCCCTCGTCAATTTAAACAACCAGATTTAGTGGCTAAAATTGAGCAAATTTTTGTGGCAACTAAATCAAATCGTGGCACCATTAAATTAGAAATAACTGAAGGTACCCTCTTGGAAACAGATGACCGCGCTGAGAAGATGTTGGGGGCGCTGAAGGAGTTAGGAGTTAAATTATGTATTGATGATTTTGGCACTGGTTACTCTTCTCTCAGTCGTTTATACAAGTTTCCTATTGATACTCTGAAGGTTGATGGTTGTTTTGTGCGTGCTATTGGTAAAAATAAACGTAAAGAGAAAATTTTACAAACTATTGTTACCTTAGCTCATAATCTCGATATGGAAGTAGTTGCCGAAGGAGTTGAAACCGAATTTCAATTCAAAAAAATTGTTGAAAATGAGTGCGAATATGTACAAGGCTATTTATTTGGTCATCCAATGCCATCTTCTGAAGTTAATAACATTATTTTCACACCACTTAAAAAAGGGCAAAGTTGAAAGGGCAAGGGGCAAAGGTTTAAAGGTGAGTAGGTTTCAGGCTTCAGGTTGCAGGTTTCAGGTGTAATTTTCAAACCTAATACCTCATACTCGATACCTTTATAGCTGTGCTTAAAACTGTTGTTTTAAAATGGTTTTAATTTATTCAGCAGACCCTAATTCTTAAAAAACTTCATCTTCAATGCCTTGCCACCATTCTCCTAAATTCATCATATCTTGGTAAATATCGGCTAGGTGTTGATCATATTCTCCAGAAGTTAAATTTTCTCTATTTTCTATTAACTTTTTTAAACGTAACTGGACTAATAACCAAGGTTTAGTAATACCATTAGTTTGCTCCATATAAGAAGCTAATTCTTGACTATCCACGACATATTCTCCTTACATTTTTTTATATTTCTATACAATAAAACTACAAAACTGTCAAGATATTTAATCTTATTTTAAGATTCTTGTCGAAGTAGTGAAAAAACAAATGAAAAGACGTAATCTTAAAAATAAGTCAAAGTAAAATCAATTACGATGGCACCTTCTTGACTAACCATTCAGGACTCCTTCAGGAGTAAATGATTATGAATATGTGGTTATCTTTTTTATGTTCCCTACTATTAACCAGTTTAGCTAGTTTTACAGCGCCCGTCATCCTCTGCGTATTAACTCTAGTGGGGTTAACTCTTATCACTTATGTGCCACTGATGGGCGCTTGGGGAGAGAAAGGATACGAATTAGTGTGGAATTTTTTAACGGTTTTTGGCGATGGTTCTGGTAGTATGGGTATATTAACCATCGGCTTAACTTGTGGTGTAGTGGGAGTCTTATTTGAAGCCTTGAATTTTTACCGCTATCGAACTTTAGTACATCAACCTATTACTTCTTGGTTATTACAGCAAAAATCTTCCAACGTTTTTTCCGATAAGAGTATGAAATAGCAACAGCATAAAAAAAATCCCCCCAATCAAGGAGGGATTTAACTCACACTAATATTACTTTAATAATTTTAGAGAGCGTTACCACGAGGTAATACTTCTTCAGGAAACTCAAATCTCTCATGAGGCTGATCTTGAGGTGCCATCCATGCGCGTAAACCTTCATTCAAAAGAATGTTTTTAGTGTAGAAGGTTTCAAATTCAGGGTCTTCAGCCGCTCTCAATTCTTGAGATACGAAGTCATAAGCACGAAGGTTAAAAGCTAAACCCACGATACCAATAGAACTCATCCATAAACCCGTCACAGGTACAAACAACATGAAGAAGTGTAACCAACGTTTGTTGGAGAAAGCAATACCGAAAATTTGAGACCAGAAACGGTTTGCTGTCACCATTGAATAGGTTTCTTCCGCTTGGGTAGGCTCAAAGGCACGGAAAGTATTTGCTTGTTCACCATCTTGGAATAAGGTGTTTTCTACCGTTGCACCGTGAATAGCACAAAGTAAAGCACCACCAAGAATAC
Source organism: Cyanobacterium sp. T60_A2020_053 (assembly GCA_015272165.1). Taxonomy (NCBI): domain Bacteria; kingdom Bacillati; phylum Cyanobacteriota; class Cyanophyceae; order Chroococcales; family Geminocystaceae; genus Cyanobacterium; species Cyanobacterium sp. T60_A2020_053. The sequence goes on along the minus strand of JACYMF010000020.1, from coordinate 18,802 downwards.
CAGCTACTCCCATCATGTGAAAGGGATTAAGAGTCCAGTTGTGGAAACCTTGTAAGAACAAAATAAAGCGGAAAATTCCTGCTACTCCGAAAGAAGGAGCGAAAAACCAGCTAGATTGTCCTAAAGGATACATTAAAAATACGCTGACAAATACAGCAATAGGACCAGAGAAAGCAATAGCGTTGTAAGGACGAATGCCCACAAGACGAGAGATTTCAAACTGACGTAACATGAAGCCAATTAAACCGAAAGCACCGTGAAGGGCTACGAAGCTCCATAAACCACCGATTTGAAACCAGCGAGTGAGATCGCCTTGAGCTTCAGGTCCCCATAAAAATAGTAAGGAGTGACCGAAAACATCAGCAGGACTGGATACAGCAACGGTTAAGAAATTAGCGCCTTCCAAATAGGAACTAGCTAAACCGTGAGTGTACCAAGAGGTTACGAAGGTAGTACCAGTTAACCAGCCACCCAAAGCCATGTAAGCACAAGGGAAAAGAAGGATTCCAGACCAACCAACAAAAACGAATCTGTCTCTTTTGAGCCAGTCGTCTAGGGCATCAAACCAACCTCTTTCGGCTGGTGCGCGTCCGACTGCAATAGTCATATTATTTTGCTCCGAATGTTTATAATTTCTAAAATGTTAAGAGTATTTCCCTGTAAATGAGAAATGTTTACTTTTCTTAACGTTAATCTATGTCACCATCATACAGCAAAATTAAGGGTTTTGACAACAAAATTATTAAAAAAATATAAAAAATGGATAACTTTTCTGAGAAAACTTGGACAATGGGTTATGAATTATGAATTATGAATTATGAATTATGAATTATTATTCACTAGACCCTAATTAAGAATCAAGTATTTTCCTATCACCTATTTATGAATAAAACAATTACCATTAAATATTTTGCTTCCTTGCAGGAATTGGCGCCCGTGGATGAAGAAATTATTACTACTGATTTAAGTAGTTATCGAGAGCTTTATCAATTTTTAGCCTCAAAATATAGTTTTAGTTTATCGGATCAACAAATAAAATTAGCTGTTAATCATGATTTTGCTGATTTAGATCAAATCATTGAAAATAATGCTTATGTAGTTTTTATACCTCCTGTTGCTGGAGGATAGAGTATCTTTTTTCTTTAGTTGGTATCACAATGTATTTGTTTTGACAGGGAAGCAAAGGCGAAAGGGAGAAGGGGTGAGTTAAAGAAAATCTGCTGAATAATTCATAATTATCCATTGTCCATTTACCCTAATAACACCACTTTTTCAGTAACCCCCAAAGACATCATCGTTTATAATCATAGGGTTTAGTTTGGAAAACAAAGTCAATGAGTAAAAAATATCAAGTTTACGGCATGGGAAACGCGCTAGTGGATATGGAGTTTGAAGTTACTCCAGAGTTGCTAACCCAGCTAGGCATCAATAAAGGGGTAATGACACTAATGGATCAAACCCAACAACAGCACATTATCAATCAACTACCAGCGCCCCTCAAACAAGCCTCTGGCGGTTCGGCTGCTAACACATTAGTGGCAATTAGTCAACTAAGTGGTAAAGGTTTTTATTCCTGTAAAGTTGCTAATGATGACAGTGGGGCTTTTTACTTACAAGATTTAATCGCCTGTGGTTTAGACACCAATTTGACTAGAGATAATCGCCCTGATGGTATGACTGGAAAATGCTTGGTTTTAGTTACTCCTGATGCAGATCGTACTATGAATACTTTTCTTGGTATTACCGGAGAACTAAGTACAGATGAACTGGATTATCAAGCTCTTGCGGATTCGGAATATCTCTATATTGAAGGTTATTTAGTATCCTCACCCACCGCTAAAGCCGCGGCAGTAAAAGCGAGGGAGTTTGCTCAAAATAATGGGGTGAAAACTGCTTTTTCTCTTTCTGATGCCAATATGGTCGATTTTTGCCGAGATGGTATTATGGAGGTGATGGGCGCTGGAGTCGATTTACTTTTTGCGAATGAAGTTGAAGCACTGAAAATGGCGGAAACAAGTGATTTAACCAACGCTATTGATTATTTTAAAACTATTGCCAAAACTTTTGCTATTACTTTAGGCAAAAAAGGTTCATTAATTTTTGATGGCAAAAAAGTCCTCGAAATTCCAGCATTTCCTGTTACTGCAGTCGATACGGTGGGCGCTGGGGATATGTATGCTGGATGTGTGCTTTATGGCATCACCAACGGTTTAACTTGGTTTGATAGTGGGAAATTAGCTTCCCTCGCCTCTTCACGTCTCGTCACCAGTTTTGGACCTCGCCTAAGTACAAATGAACTACAAGAAATTTATCAATCCTTAGTGTAAATAGAGGTTGATGAAAAAGTGGTGTCATGACCGTAATGGACAATTACATAATGGATAATCGACCATAATGAGCTTTCTCATCTCACGATTATGTCCATTATGTTACTTTTCTACGATATTTTTTTATCCATTACTTTAACATCTAATTAGGACTTGCTGAATAATTCAGAAACGTTGATTGATAATAGTAAAGACACACCACAAGCCTCAAAAAATAAGCAAAATCAGGTTTTTTTTAATAAGAATGCAGTGAAAACACAAGATTATATCTACTACATAGAGATAGTAAAACTTCATCATTATTAATTACTAATTGTCAATTTGCCCTTACAACTCTACTTTTTCACCAGAGCCTAATTAAAAATAGACTGCACCGCATTTACATCTAAACCTTGTTTACTTAATTCCTGAGTGAGAAGCAAATTATTTTGCACCCTATCCACAAACAAAATGCCATTCAAATGATCCATTTCATGTTGAATCACCCGTGATAACCACCCTGTCGCCTTCATTTTCATTAATCTACCATTAATATTCTTAAAATGTACCTCAATATCACGAGGTCTTGTCACATCGATAAAGACATTAGGAATACTTAAACATCCTTCCTCTAAAAGACATAAATCACGGCTATACTTTTTTATGACGGGATTAATCATCACGAGGGGAGGATTAACTGGATTATCTGGTTGACAATCAATGACAATCATTTGTTTATTGACTCCCACTTGAGGTGCTGCTAAACCAATACCATTTTCACTATACATAGTTTCTAACATTTCTTTTGCCAAGTCTTTTATAGATTGGTCAATTCGGGCAATTTTTTTAGCATTTTGCCTCAATACTTTATCACCTAAAATATGTACTTCGAGGGGAGGGTTGGCTAACTTTTCTTTGGCAACGGTGAGAACTTCATTCATAATACATTATATTTTAAAAAATACTGATTCTTTACTATCTGATCTTAGCAAGTTCGGGCTTTGAGGTAAATATATAACCCTTGCTAAATAATCGCTGTCGTTAGTGCATTAATACGAAAGAAGAAATAATTCTAGTAATCTATTTCAATATTTAATTGTGGCAAAATATTTTCTCCTGATAAATTAATGGGCATTTTAGCCACTTCTACTGGTTGATTTGGTCGATAAATTTCTACTGTTTTATCTTGGGGATTGATTAACCAACCTAATCTTAATCCAGCTTCTAAATATTCCTGCATTTTAGCTTGTAATACTTTTAATCGGTCAGTTTTTGACCTCAATTCAATCACAAAATCAGGACAAATGGGTGCAAATCCTTCTTTTTCTTTTTCTGTTAGTTTTTCCCATTTTTCTGAGGAAACCCAAGCCACATCAGGCGATCTATTGCCACCATTTGGTAAACTAAAAATAGTTGATGAACTAAATACTTCTCCTAATTTTTTTTGTTCATTCCAAATGCTAACTTTAAAAATTAAATTGGCTTCTTTTTTTCCACTTTCAGCGCCCACCGGTGACGTAATTATTAATTCTCCTTGAGGATTCGTTTCTAGGTTTAAGTCTGGATTATTGAGGCAAAGTTGATAAAAATTTTCTTTAGTTAAAGCAGTAATTGACTGAAGATTTAATGTAGTTGTCATATAATTTATCCCTGTAATTTTATATAATTAGCTAATATTTAAATCTAAATAATTAACTCAATGGGTAAACCATCAGTATCGGCAATAAATGCTACTTGGTAAACTCTCTCACCAATCATTTGCTGTTGAGGGGGTAGGAGTATTTTTAGGGGTGGTACTTGTTGTTGTTGCTCGAATTTTTGTTTTAATTCTGCTATCCATTGCCCTAAATTATCTGTATAGTCACTGACATCTAATGATAAGTGATAATAACCCACATAATGCTCATCAGCAAAGGCATCGGGCGCAGGATTTGGTTCAGGTATTTCGATCAATTCAATTCTAGCGCCCTTCCCCGTTAACCAACAGGCTAAAGTATAACCAGTGGTGAATCTGGTTTCTACTTCAAAACCTAGTAAACGGTAAAACTCTATAGCATTGAAAATATTAGCCGTGCGAATGGAGACGTGATGTAACATTTTATTTATAGAAAGGAAAGAAGGAGAGATATTAATTTATAACTCATAATTCATAACTTAACTGACGTTACGCAATTATTCAGGTTTCAGGAAATAATAAAAATGATTGAACTAAAAAGTTATCGAGATTTAACGGTTTGGCAAAAATCAATGGATGTGGTAGTAATATGTTATCAATTAACTTCTCAATTTCCCAAAACAGAAATTGATGGTTTAAGTAGTCAAATACAAAGGGCCGCAGTTTCAATTCCTGCCAACATCGCAGAAGGAAAAGGGAGAAATCATTTGGGTGATTATATCCGTCATCTTTCTATAAATGGCTCACTCAAAGAGGTAGAATTAAAAGTTAGTTTAAACAAATATGAGGAAATTGGTAAAATGTTACATAGTTTAATCTAAAAACTAAGTCAAAAGAAAAAAGGGTGAATTTTTTTGACTTTAAACCTGACACCTCAAAACAACAACTAATTATTTTTTTGCGTAACATCAGTTGTGAATTATGAGTTATGAATCAATAATTGATCATACTCAAGACATAAGAGCCGATATTTTTTTGATTAAGGTGTCATCATTAGTTAGGTATAAAAAGTTTGAAAAAAATAATTTTGGTAACAGGCGCAGCGAGTAGTGGTAAAAGTGAATGGGCAGAGTCTTTGGCTCAAAATCAAGGTAAACAGGTGATATATATTGCCACAGGGCAAAAAAATGAGCAGGATGAAGATTGGATGGCAAAAATAGCTCAACATCAGCAAAGAAGACCTAGAAACTGGCAAAATTGGGAGATTACCCGTGATTTAGCTTCCGCTATTACTGGTATAACTGATGATAATTGCGTTTTAATTGATTCCCTTGGCACATGGGTAGCGAATCACCTTGACAAATCTAATGATTTATGGTATGCAACGGTTAAAGAATTAATTACAGCGATCAATGATACTGAAGCGGATATTATCATGGTAGCAGAGGAAACGGGGTGGGGAGTGGTTCCTGCTTACCCTGAAGGGCGCTGGTTTCGTCGTCGCCTGGGCAGTGTTACCCGTGATATAGGGCAAATTTCTCACCCAGTTTATTTAGTAGTAAGCGGTTATGCGGTTGATTTAACTCAAGTGGGAGTTAAGTTGGGTGGAGGGCGCTGGTTAACGCCCCGATTTTGAACGGAAAATCAAAATTAACAACTAAACATCATAGGGATTTTTCCCAGAGAATTTGAGGGTGACAGGCTCAGGATTTCTGCCAATATTACGGTCTTTTTTGCCGTGAAACTCGCGCCCTTCGTTAACTTTTTCAGGGAAAACACCGTCAGCAGGGTGAAGATATTGAATTTCACCAGTGGGGAAGACTCGATAAATTTTATAATCTTCCAGTTTGGGCTTAAACTTGGTGCGTAATTGAGTGCCGAGGGCTAAACATTGCTCTTTACGAGCGAAATAAAAGAGATTTTCTCCTTCATTCATAATTGCAGCGCCACCGGTAGGCATTTCAAAAACTTGCTCTTTGCTACTTGTCCAAGTAATGGCGTATTTTTCCTCTCTGTCGGCTGCAGAAAGTAATCCGCCGGTGCTACCACCAAATTTAGGCATTTGACCTGTTAATTGAATTGTTTCGCTCATATAGATATTGCTTTTATCCAAATCAGATTTAGTATCTAGGCAATGGTATCATTGACTTAACCTCTCTTGCTTACCTCTGTTATGAACTGTAACAGTCTGTTACTTTTTGTGACTATAGGGTTTTAATTAGATGTTGCTGAAAAAGTGCAATGGTGAGGGGAGGTGTCAGGCTTCGGGTTTCAGGTTTCAGGTGAAATACTTATAAATTAAAGACTTTAGCCAAATAGTTATTTTTCATAAATTGCTCATTTGTATCAATTATTTTTGATTCGGATAGAAAAAATAGAGTATTTTTAAAGAAAAAAATCAATTTATGACACTTTTTGTTATGTAGAATAGACTTTGAACCTTTATTTGACAAGGGTTTCGATTTATTCGGCAGACCCTAATTAATCTAAAAAATCGGGCTAGAAGCCCGAAATACGATAATAAGTCTTTTTCAATAAATGGGTTTTGTGTCTTAGCCTAACCTATAAATTTTTTAAATGTTTTTAGCTTCTTCGGCTCTGTTGCCCCACACTGTATTTTTCAACAAAAACACCCACAAAATCAGTGTGGGATGAATTGCCGTCCAGATTTATGATATAATTCTATTAATCGGTGCTAGAGAGATGTAGCCGTAGTCGGCGAACTCCCCGTTGTAGAAAGGCTAGAGACTACCTATCAATTAATTAATTGATAGCCCCAATGCTTCACTGTTCCTCTTGTAAGCAATAAGCGTAAATGAACAAAGGCGGGTGAAAAACTAAAAAATTAAAAGACCTTCGGAACGAGGGATAAAGCCTACCGCCTGAAAGTAAGACTCGTTACTTCTCGGAGTAAAAAGCATTTCTTTGGGTAGGAAGCCTACACCATAATCTTTGATTTGGTGTATGGTAGTTCACTGACAAAGAGTATGATCAATTTTTCATCACTGCTGAAATAAGATAAAATGTTGGTAACGATGGTTACGATTTTCGTAACGGTAAACAGTGCCGAATTATATAGTTTAACGAATGCAGATTTATCTTGATTCTTGTGCCACCAGCGCCCCTCGCCCCGAAATTATCAATCTGGTGGGGGAAACCTTAACCAAGAATTGGGGCAACCCGTCAAGTCTGCACCACTGGGGCGAAAGAGCCACTTTTATCTTAGAAAAAGCCCGTTATCAAGTGGCTTCTTTAATTAACGCACCTGATGCCGAATCGATTATTTTCACATCAGGTGGCACAGAGGCTAATAATTTAGCCATTTTTGGGGTAGCAAATAGTTATGATACGCCTCAACATATCATTATCTCTAGTGTAGAACATTCCGCCGTCAGTGTCCCCTGTGCCATGTTAGAAAAAAAAGGATGGCAAATCACCCGTTTATCTGTTGATTCTCACGGCATAATTAATGCAGACGATGTCAAAAAAGCCCTACAACCTAATACAGTTCTAGTTTCCATCATTTATGGACAAAGTGAAATTGGCACGATTCAACCAGTACCAGAGTTAGTGCAAATTGTCAAGAATAATTCTTCTAGTTTATTTCATACTGATGCGGTGCAGGGCGCTGGGCGTATTACCTTAGATGTGGAGAGTTTGGGCGTTGATTTACTTTCGCTGTCGGCACACAAAATCTATGGAATGCAGGGGGGAGGGGCGCTGTATATCCGTCAAGGAGTTAGTATCACCCCTCTCAACGGTGGCGGAGGGCAAGAAAAAGCCATCAGGTCTGGTACACAAGCACTACCTGCCATTGCTTCCTTTGGTTTAGCCGCCGAATTAGCCCAACAGGAATTACCTTTAGAGCATATCCGTTTACAAAAATTAAGAGATTATTTTTTTGAGCTTCTCGCGCCTTGTGATTGGTTGTCAATAACGGGGCATCCCTTCCAGCGCCTTCCACACCATGCCAGTTTTTTGATTAATCACCCCAATCCCGAATTAACTGCGCGCAAAATGGTGCGAGAGTTAAATTTTGCTGGTATTGCCATCAGTGCCGGTTCTGCTTGTCATAGTGGTAATTCTGTACCATCTCCCATTCTTCTTGCGCTGGGTTACAATGCCATAGAAGCGACTAAGGGTATTAGATTTAGTTTTAGTCGTGATACTACCCCAGAGGATTTGGCATGGACTGCCATGGTTGTTCGGCAAGTTGGGTTAATATATAACCTAAGTTCGAGATAAAATTTTCGGTGCTGTAAAGGTGTTAGGTATTAGGTGAAAGAATTGACAAAAAATACATCTTAATTGATTTTTTAGGTTCAAATTTTTCCTCGAATTATATCATCGTCTAAAAATTACACCTGAAACCTGCAACCCGCAACCTGAAACCTGCCCTTATCAGGTATTATTGCATCGAACTGAGATAATATATACTATTGGATAAGTGATTTTTTTGTGTCTCGCCAAGGCACAAAGGGTGTTTAAGGACATGAAATTTTTGGTTCTTCTATAGTAGTTGTGACAAATTAATAATAAATAACCAATAAAACTTTTGATATATAATGGTTTTAGTATTTAAAAAATGCAATTGTTATAAATTTATGGTTTGCATTTCACCTAATACCTGACACCTAATACCTGACACCTTTTTTTAGCGTTAATGTGAGTTTATAATGTCTTCTTCTTCTCCTTATAAAAGTCGTCTTTTTAGTTTTCTTAATCGTCAGTATATTAAGTTAAATGATTCTTTCGGTATTAAGTTTAGACAATTACAACAGGTTGTTAATACTGGTATTGCTACGATTATTTATCCTTTTTATCTACTTTTACAAACTACTCAAAATTTGAGTAAAGCCCTTCAATCTAATTTCTCAAATGAGGTTAATAATATTCTTGTTTTGCCCAGTTGTGATCAAATTATTGAAGATGTAGCAAAAGAAATTATTAAGTATCCTCAAATACAACAACTTAATCTTAATAAAATTCAAGGTTTAGCTAGTATTTTAAGTACCAAAGAAATTGTTTTAGTTAAGAAAAATAAGGAGATAATTAAAGTTTTTTCTTCACAAGGAGAAATTAAGGCAATTATCAGAAGCGCCCGTCACCGTTATTGGCAGAATAAAAGGTTTTTACAACTCCAGTCAACATCCCCTAAAACGACTAAAAAACTTTCTCGTGGCGTTAATTTATTTAGTTTTATTCGTTTCTTTACTGCTAAAAATAATATTAGTAATAAGTTAAATCAACAAAATAATTCATTATTAACTAATCAAGTAAATTTGACAGAAAATAATAAACAGAAACTTAATGGGTTAATTTTATTTATTGATAATTTTCTTGCTAAATTTGATTCAAATTCTAGTCAGAATAGTTTATCTCAACAGTCAGTTAATAAAGAAGTTTTAACTAATTCTGAAACTAAAAAACAATCAATATTAGGGATAATTCAATCAGCTATCGCTTATTTTTTCGGTTTTAACAGTAAAAATAATTCTTTAAAAGAAAAATCTTATAATAATCAGTTAGCATCTCAAGAAAATAAGCCTTCAAATCAATTAAATCCAGCGCCCTTCACCGATATAATATTAAGTTTGGCAGAAAAAACACAGCAGAAAACTGCAGAAATTATCCCCGTTATTCAAAATGCAGTAGAAGGGTTAATGGTGCAAGGTTTAAAACAAGTTGCGGTGGTAAAAAATCAAGTTAATAATCTAATAGGTGACGAAAATGATCCTTATCAAATCCAGCATTTAATTTGGATGGCAATAGATTATTTTTTCAATGTTAAGTTACAACAAAAAACGAAATATACTTTTTCTCATCAAGAAGAAAAATTATTGTTAATTGATGGAGAAATTGCTGATCCTTGGTTATCTTGGCAAGATTTATATGGTGATAATCAATCTATTTTAAGCGCTAACAATACAGCAAATATCACCATAAATAATATTAATAACTTTATTCCTGATACTACGGTGGAGGGCGCTGGATTATTAAAAAATGAAGAGAAAAAGAAAATAAACATAGTTAATAAAATTAGTGTGAGCAATAAAACTCAAAAACACGAAAAAAACTCGAATCATGTAGCTATAGTTGAAAAAATAAGCGATAATAAACCGACTTCTCAAGAAATAGAAGCAACAGTAATTAGTATTGAATATGAAAAGCATTTATTAGAAATAATCCTCGAAAAAATAGACCAATTTATTGCATGGTTAGAAAATATTTTTATTAAGATTATAGAAAAGTTAAAAAGAGTAAACAAGGCAAAAGAGCAAGAAAAAATTTAAAAATACCTTAAATCACTGTTACAGGTTAATAATCGCTTTAGCAGATTTAAGCTATAAGCCTTGTCAACTTATTGCAAGGCGGATAATGGTATAAATTTACAAATCTTTAATTGCTATTGAATCATTTTTTATTTAGTGTTCTCTTAGAGTTTGATTTTGTGAAATTGCTATATACTAAAATTAAGGATTATGAATAAACATTAAGAATTATGAAGGAAACAATTACACAGGCACTGCAACCAATAGCAGATTTTTTTTCTAGTTTAAACACCCCAGCGCCCATCGTACATTGGGGACATCCTTTCTTTATGGGTATTGTTATCTTTGTGATGGGTAGCATTGTTGGTTTAACGGGATGGCGTAGTCGGGTTGTCACATCTCCTGAAGTAGTGATAGAAAATAAACTCAATCACCGTAAAATTGCCCCGTTGATGTTTTTATTCATTGTCATGGGTTATAGTGGTGGTTTGCTATCTTTGATTATGCAAGGAGAATCGATTTTATCTAGTCCTCATTTTTGGACTGGTTCATTAGTTATCGGTTTATTAGGTTTAAATGGTGTAATTTCTGCCACTGGTTTTATTGGCAATAAGGATAGCTTGCGCACTGTTCATGCTTATTTAGGTAGTATTGCTTTAATGGTGATGTTTCTTCATGCCATTTTAGGTTTAAAATTAGGACTTTCTATTTAGTTATTAGCAAAGGGTTAAAACCCCTTGTCATATCAAATTCGTTTAATAATTTTAAATTAGTTAAAAATAATCTTAGTTAAATTTATTAGACATCTCCAACAATTAGAATTTTTGCAGGGTGAAACAGGCATCTTGCCTGTTTTTCTGGATTACCTACTTATTCAAAAGTTTGATAAATTTTATACTATTCTAAAAATATAAATCTTATCATTTATAAGCATTGAAACCTTTGCCCCTTGCCCTTTCAACTTTGCCCTTTTTTAACCTTTGCACCTTGCCCTTTGCCCTATACCAACCAATAATTTATCATACTCAAAGTAAGAGAGTCAAAAGTGTCTATTGTTGTTCATTATTCCTTAGAAAATATTATCAAACCAAATGCCATCGCTTTGGGAAATTTTGACGGCATTCATCAAGGGCATAAGACAGTAATTAAACCCATTTTTGAGCAATTTAATAATCATCAGGTTTGTCCAACATTAGTGACATTTTTTCCCCATCCTCAAGAGTTTTTCAGTGGTGAAAAAAAGCAACTATTAACTCCTCTGGAAGAAAAGCAAGAATTATTAGCACAACTAGGCATTAAACAATTAATTTTATTACCCTTTGATCGAGAATTAGCATCCCTCAGCGCCCCTCACTTTGTGCAAAATATATTAGTTGAAAAAATAAACGCAAAATACATTAGTGTGGGGGAAGATTTTTGCTTTGGTTATCGCCGTCAAGGTAATGCAGAAGATTTACAACAATTAGCAGAAAAAAATGGCGTGAAAGTAAATATTACAAAGGAAGAAAAAATAAGATTTCAAGATAATTTAATTCGTATCAGTAGTTCAGCTATTAGGGAAGGATTAAAAGAAGGAAATTTGGAGTTAGTTAAAGCAATGTTGGGTCGTCATTATAGTTTAATTGGTAAAGTAGTAGAAGGGGATAAAATAGGTAGAACCATAGGCTTTCCTACGGCTAATATTGAAGTAAATTCCCGTAAATTTTTACCAAGAAAAGGAGTTTATGCCGTTATCGTAGAAGTAGATAAAAAAATTATTAGAGGCGTAATGAATCGAGGGGAAAGACCGACAGTTTCAGGTTTAGAAACTACTAACGAAATTCATTTGTTAAACTGGTCAGAAAACTTGTATAACAAAGTAATAAAGGTTAACTTAATTCAGTACCTAAGAAGTGAACAAAAATTTAACTCTTTAAATGAACTAAAACAACAGATTAATTTAGATTGTCAGCGCACGTCACAATTAATAAAATTATGAGTAATAAAACAGCATTAATTACAGGGGCATCATCGGGTATTGGTAAGGCTTTTGCTGAGGAATTAGCCCAAAGAAATTATGATTTAGTTATTATTGCACCCATAGAAACTGAGTTAGAATTAAAAGGGCTACAATTCAGTTTAGAGACAAAATTTTCCATCAAAGTAACAGCTATTGTTAAAGATTTGACCCAAGAAAATGCTTGTCAAGAAATTTATGCTCAAGTTAAAAATGAAAATATTACTATTGATTTATTAATAAATAATGCCGGATTTGGAGATTACGGAAAATTTGCAACGCGCCCTCTACCCAAGTTATTGAATATGATTCAGTTAAATATTAGCGCCCTTGTGGAATTAACCTATTTATTTTTACAAGACATGAATGAAAGAGGGCAAGGGGATATAATTAATGTTAGCTCCATTGCTGGTTTTCAACCAACCCCTTATCTAAGTGTTTATGGTGCTACCAAAGCCTTTATTTTATTTTTTTCTGAGGCATTATGGGCAGAAAATCAGGACAATGATATTAATATTTTAGCTCTTTGTCCGGGTGCTACCAGTACAAATTTTGCTAAAACAGCGGAGTTTATTCCTATGGCTACCATTAATCCTAATGACATAGCAACTCCCCAAAAAGTAGTACGGAGGGCGCTGGATGCACTACAGGCAAAACAAGCTAATGTTGTCACGGGAAATTTTAGTAATCAAATTGCTGTTAACTTGTCTCGTTTTTTACCCAGAGAGAATGTAGTTAAAATCATTGCTCAAATGTTGGGAAAAAATAAATAAATTCATTTAAAAAGTGCCAAAAGTAGTCTTCTTTGCTTTAAAATGCCCTCTTTCCTCCACTCCAATCAAAAACTATTGACGCAAAATAGTAATTTATAATCAATTAACAAATTTGCTAAAGTCTTTGATCTATGAACATTTTCCCTAAATCCTAACCCCTAATCCCTAACCCCGACCTTAAAGACTAAACTTTTTCAGCAACCCCTACTTAAATAAAGTTTTAAGATAATAAGTCGAGGATGTTCGACCAACTTCTTAAAATTTGGCATTCACGCCGACTCTTACGCTTCTACCCAAAGCAGGAAAACCCGGGAATTGTTCATATTCTTGGGCGAATATATTATCAATACCACCGGTTAAAGTGACATTAGCAGAAAGAGGAATACGGGCTTTTAAATCAAGAGTCGTATAACCCGGCAAAGATGAGGTATTACTATTATTAATGAAATAACTGCTAGAATTGCGTAATAGTAAAGCTACATAAAAGTCTTTTTCATAAGCAATACCGAGATTAAGACGATCAGCGCCCCTAAAACTAACCTCATTACCTTCAATGGAAGTATTAGCATCAGAAATAATGCGCGGATTATTAAGAGTATAGTTAGCAAAAGCAAACACATTGGGCGCTACTTGTACATTCAAATCAGCTTCCAATCCTGTACTTTTAATTTCGCCGATATTGGTAAAAGTGCTAGGGTTGCCAAACTGAAAGTTAATTAAATTATCGATGCGATTAGCGAAAAAGGTGAGACGTAGTAAGCCAAAATCTCCTAATTTTTGGTCAACACCCACATCAAAGCTAGTGCCTCTTTCTGCTTTTAATTCTGGATTACCAACGATACCAAAGGCACTGAAACCCTCAAGGTCAGAAATTTGTGGACTGCGGAAATTTTGTCCAAAGTTAGCTCTTACGGTAGTATTAGGAGTAATATGGTATCTCGCACCCACGCTAGGAGAGGTAAATGAGCCATTAACTAAGCTATTAAAATCCTGTCTCAAGCCCAGATTAAGGTTAAATTCGGGAGAAAAATTGACATCATAACGGGCAAAAAATGCTTGTTGAGCAATGTTACCATCATAATTAAGAGTTGTTACATTGCTACCAGTGCTAAGAGTATTATTTTGAGCGTTAGTATTACGATAATCAAACCCATAAATCAAGTTTTGATTAGGTTTGATTTGCCAGTTATGTTGAATTTGTAACCCTAAGGCTTGACGGTTAACGTCATCTTTACCGCCAAATTGAACAGGATTCTCAAAGGTATAATCGAGAAAATCCCCATAAACACGAGTGGTTAGGATAGAATCATCACCGTCTCCCAACTTAGATTCTACTGCTAAATCTAGTAACCAATTATTGGTATTTTGACGAGCAAGAGGTGATAAACTATTAAATTGAGCTTCCGGCACGGCAACACCGCCGGCTACGCCAAATTCTTTGTTAAGATAAAGGGCGTTGAAACTGACACGGTGACGAGCGCCCACCGCCCCAGCTAAGGAAAGGTTAAAGTTATTATAGAGAACATCGGCGTTACTGCGTTGAGATTCTAAACCGATGCGATCAATTTTAAAAGGGAAATTATTTTCCGATTCCGTGCGAGTATAACCCAGCGCCCACCGCACTCCATTATTTTCTCCCCGTGTTTGAATAGCTTGTTCATTTAAGCCAAAACTACCGAGATTTGCTCTTACCGTTACTTCAGGTTTGGAGGGCGCATCTTGACGAGTAACAATATTAATAATACCACCGATAGCATCGGAACCGTAAAGGGTAGAACTACCGCCCGGTAAAACTTCCACCCGTTCCACATTATCAGTGGTAAAGGTAGATAAATCAAAACCACCGAAAAAACCCACATCGTTAATGGGTCTGCCATCCAGTAAAATTAATACTTGTGCTGTACTACCACCCCGAATAATTTGCCCACTTTGTGCGCCTAATTGCCCTCCAGCCGTACCATCTCCGATGATACCGGGTAAGTATTTGAGCGCTTCTTGTACGGTGCGTGCGCCTTGTGCTTCAATTTGTTGCCGATCAATTACATATACTGGGCGACTGGAATCCCTAACGGTGGCTTCCCTTCTGAAAGGGGCATAAACAGGCTGATTAAGGATTTTATCGGTGATAATGATAAAAATTTCGTCCGAAGGCTCTTCTGTCTCTGATTGAGCTTGTAAAGGGGCGGAGTGAGAGAAAAAAACAGCCACCCCTAAAATTGGCGACACCAAAAAAAGACTTTTGCTGAACAAAAGTCGGCAATTTCTATGATTCATCCATACCTCGCAGATGATGTTATGTTTATATCAACTTTGGTGGGCATCCTGACTCAAAGACTAACTAAGTCTTAACACAGTTGCGGGACAGCGCTGGATTCTAACCAATCTTTCCCCGTTACCTCTAATGGCTGACTCCCATTAGAACCAAATTTTGTTACATCATATACTATCTCAGTTTGATCTCTGTTGTCAAATAAAGGGAAAAGGGCAATGGGCAAAGGTTAAAATCCTTATAAATCAAAGACTTTGCCATAATAGTTATAGCTATTTAAATTGAGATTGAGACAAATTCAAAAATTTTGTAGGGTGGGCATCGCCCACCATTTAAGACTTTACGATAATTATTAGTAATAAAAAACTGTCTCATTGCTATTTTAGGTGACTATATTTCCCATCAATAATATTCTTTCGAGCAATGAACTATCATGTAAATAAATAGCCAAGATAGGAAATTAATACTATGATTGCAACCTTAACAAGAACAAGTATAACTCTTGAAGAATTTTTGGCAAATCCCCCCGAACATCAAGAATGGATTAACGGAGAAATCACAGAAACTACAGCTATGACTATTAGACACAGTAAAATACAAGCAAAATTATCCCGTTTATTAGGAAATTACGTTATTGACTCTCAATTAGGTGGAGATGTATATACAGAATTGCCTTGTAGAACTACAAAACAAGGCAGAAGACCTGATGTAGCCTATCTCACAGCCGAATTAGTGGCTATTTCCGATGATAACTCTAGTTTACCTCAAAGTCCTTCTTTGGTCGCTGAAATTGCTTCTCCGGCTGATTCTGCAGAAGATTTATTTGCTAAAGCTAGTGAGTATTTAGCTTCAGGATGTGAGGAAGTATGGTTGGTTTTACCAGAAAATCAACGGGTTTTTATTATTACTAAAGAGCAAACTTTAGCGTTTAATATTGGTGATAATATTACCACTCAAAAAGTTTTACAAGGTTTTACCATTAGTTTGCAAAATTTATTTAGTTAGCTTTTAAACCATTCCCCATAATACTTTTTCAACAACCCCAACTTAGAGATTAACTACACAATTTCTACCCTGATTTTTTGCTTCATATAAAGCTAAATCAGCGCCCCTCACCAAAGTATCAAAAGGTAAATTAGCATCAGGTATAGTAGAAGATACTCCTAAACTAATGGTAATAACTGGACTAATTTCTGATTGAGCATGGGGAATCGCTAAATTTTCCACTGTTAGCCGAAGAGTTTCCGCAATGGTAAGGGCGCCGGTGAGAGGAGTATTAGGTAAAATAATAGCAAATTCTTCCCCTCCATAACGTGCTAAAAAATCAGATGATCTTTTGACGATTTCTGCCATAATTTTCGCTACTTTTTTTAAACATTTATCTCCTTGAATATGACCATAAAAATCATTATAAGGCTTAAAATAATCCACATCGCAAATAATTAAAGATAAAGGTTGTTTTTCCCTAGCGCCCCTCGTCCATTCTTTAGATAAATTTTGATCAAAACTTTGACGATTATAAACCTTAGTTAGACCATCAAAAGTAGCTAATTTATTTAATTTTAATTCTAATTTTTTACGTTCAGTAATATCCCTAACAGTAACAGAAAAACCATCTCCTAGTTTTACTGCGATAAAGTGATACCAACAAGTATTATTATTAACAGTATATCTAATATCTTTTTCTAAGGCTTTTCCTGTTTCCACCACCTGCACAAAGGCAGGAAATAATTGTGGATTAATTTTACTAATAAAACGTCTAAAAACTAACTTACCAATTAAATCTTCTGGCTCTAAATTAAATACTTGTGCCGTGATAGGATTAACCACAATACAACGAAAATCCTCAATATCTCCCGTTTTCGTATTACGCACAGACTCTAACGCCGCAATACCACATTTTCAAAAACTATTTTATTAAAAATATTAACCCCCCCTTCTTCAGTAAATTTGATGCCATTATTAATCAAATTTAATAAGTAACTACCACTACGATGAATAATACTAATATTTTCGAGATGATCGGGCGCTAAACTTTGCGAACGCATCATGATTTGCGAAAACCCTAAAATAGCATTCATAGGAGTGCGCAATTCGTGGCTCATATTCGCTAAAAAAATGCTTTTGGTTTTATTAGCAATCTCCGCTTTTTCCTTCGCATTAACTAATTCTAAATTACCTTCCAATAACTGTTGAGAAGATTTTTCTAAAGCATCAATTAACTGATTATAACGATTAGCAATATGTCCAACTTCCGTAAATGGTTCAACTGGTACACGCAAACTAAGGTCTTGAGTTTCAATCTGTTGATCAATTACCGTCATTAAATCATATAACTCCGTTTTAGCACGATGCTCCGAAACATTTAAACCCAATTCTTCTTCATAGGGGGTAACTCGTAACGGGAAAAAACGATTAGTGATTTTAAAAATTAACCAACTTATCCCAAATGCCCACACAAAACAGACGATAATTCCTAATAATTGTAATAATAATTGGCGCATCGGACTTAATCCCGTACCTAATAACTCAGGATTAGCGAAAAAGGGTGCAGCTAAAATTCCCCAAGTGCCACCACCACCATGCACCGCCACCGCATCCACCGCATCGTCAATACGATAATATTCCAAACGATGCTTAACCCATAACATAATTCCAGCGCCCACCGCCCCAATTATCACAGATTGAGGGGTAGAAACAGCGTGACACACAGCAGTAATGGATACTAAACCAGTGATAGCACCATTCATTAAAGAGTCATGAGCCATTAACCCGAAAATTTTTGATGGTAAAGCGCCCTTGTCGTGGTCCAATAATGATTAGTGCTGCCAAACTAACCCAAGCGCCGATAGAATGAACAACAGTACAACCAGCAAAGTCCACAAAGCCCATTTTATCAAGCCAACCGATAAAACTACTATGATTAGCGTCAATGCCATTCCATACCCAATGCCCAAAAACAGGATAAACGATGCCCGAAATTAACAGCGCCGCCACCAAATAAGAGCTAAATTTTAATCGTTCTGCCACCGCTCCTGATACGATAGTAGTAGCGGTACTGCAAAACATGGCTTGAAATAAGAAAAAAGCACCTAATCCAGCGTTATTTCCTACATCCAGAAAAAAATTATCTGCACCAATCCATCCTAGCCAAGATTGCCCAAACATTAAACCATAACCAAAACACCAAAATAGAGCAACGGATACACCAAAATCAGCTAAATTTTTGACGGCTACATTAATATTATTTTTCGAGCGAGTTAAACCCGATTCCAGACACATAAAGCCGGGTTGCATGAGAAAGACTAAACCAGCGCAAATTAAGAGCCATTGTAAATCTGTCATAGTTAAAATAATTGATGATGGATAATTACTCAAAGGGGCAAAGGAAATTATTATTTCATAATTTATAATTCATAATCTTCCCTATTCATTGACACTCCCACCACTAAACCCTACGGGTTATAGTGGGGGATTCTTGGTTCACCGACTCGCCGTTAGACGACAGGTTTGCACCAATCGCCCAAGAGGGCAAATCTCCCCAAGCGTATGTTCCCGTATGCCCTACGGT
>JACYMF010000019.1 GCA_015272165.1 Cyanobacterium sp. T60_A2020_053 | reverse complement strand
CTCTGCTTCCCCTTCTCCCTCTGCTTCCCCTTCTCCCTCTGCTTCCCCTTCTCCCCCATAACTTCCATCACTTACTTGCCATGGGATGGACAAGGTAAGGGTTTAATGGTACGATCTAGCCATCCTTGAGCTTGGGTGACGTGCGCTAAGGCTTCCTGTGGTTGATCTTTTAATAAATATACTAAACTAGAAGCGATTTGTTGTCCCGCTTGGGCGCGAGAATTATTTTTCAATTTATGCCAATCATAAGAACTAATACTCATTTTCTCTGCTAAAATTTGAGCTAGTTCTAAAGTGCTTAATTCTTCCATAGTTTTACTTTTTAATGATTCAGTCATTTTTAGATAATTCCTGTTAATTATTGTTACCGTTTTGTCATGCTTTAGACGTTAACCAAGGGCTGATATTCCTTGCTAAAATTTTGCTATACTTTTATTTTATCACTAATCTTAATCCTTATGTCTTCTTCTGATCCTTCTTCCACAAATGATTTTGACGTTAATTCTGCCCTAGAAGATTTAGAAAATAATTTACATCGTCTTAAAGACAGATACAAACAAATACAAGAAGATCAACAAAGAAAACAAGAATTAATCACAGAAAAAGATACTTTAATACAACAACTAAAAGAAAATAATCAAAATTCTTTAAAAAGTGAAATTGAGTTAATAAAAAAAGAATTAGATGAAATAGAATTACGATTGGAAAGTGAGTTATTTAAGTGGAGTAGTTTAAGTGAACCTTTTTGGCAAATTGTTAGGTTTGGGGGCGCTGGAATTGTCATCGGTTGGGTTTTAAAATCTTTGATTAATTAAGTGTTGCTGTTAGTTCATTATGCCATAGTAATATTTATTTTTTACCTCGCCAAGGCACAGAGGTATTTTTATAAAATTATAAGTGTGTTTTAAAGACATTAAAATGGTTATAAGTAACTCCTAAATTATTTTTTTGTTTCTATAATTATTATTTTACTCAATTAAAGATCGTAATATAATTGAGTGATATTTGTAGTAATAGAAATAAAAAAAGTAGCGAGATTGAAATAGTTATGCTAACTTTAAGGTAATAAGAAAAGTAGAAGAAAATACATTAATCAATTGAGCCGTGAAAAGTGTTCATTATCGAGAGTTAATTTTAGTGGGAGAAGGGCAATTCGGAAAGGTATATAGCGCCCGTCACCGTCAAACGGGAGAATTAGTAGCGTTAAAACAGTTTAATAATCAGAAGTTTTCTACAAAGAAATTTCTTAAAGAACTTAGAATTTTATTAAGTTTAAATCATCCTAATATTATTCGCTGTTTAGGTGTTGAACATGATAAGAAATATCGCTATTTAGTCACAGAATATTGTGAGGGAAAAACTTTAAGAGATTTAATAGAGGAACAATTTAAGTTAAATATTGAACAAAAGTTAAAAATAGTTGCTGATATTTTGTCAGGATTACAAGCAATTCATGAAGGGGGAATTATTCACAGAGATTTAAAGCCAGAAAACATTTTATTGACTCTTTCACCATCGGGATGGGGTGTAAAAATATCTGATTTTGGCGTAGCAAAAATCGAAAAAGAAGACAAGGAAATTAGTAATTACAGTTTAGGTGATACAGGCTCACCTGCCTACATGGCGCCCGAACAATTTTACGGCAAATATTCTTATCAATCAGATATTTATGCCATAGGAATTATTTTATATGAAATGTTAATGGGGGATAGACCTTTTCACGGCACACCTCAAGAAATCATGTTTAAACATATTAATAAAACTCCTTTTATTCCCCATGATTTACCTTCTACTCTCGGTAAAATTGTACTTCAAGCCTTAGAAAAATTACCTCGTCATCGTTTTCGCACGGCTAAGGAAATGAGGTTAAAATTGCTTGAATCTTTATTATGTCTTGAAGTAGAATTAAGGGAAAATAATTTTTTCTTTAGTGATTATCTTGAGCAAAAGTCTGCTTCTTTTTCCATTGCTAAGTTTATTGATATACTTCATTCTGTTATTTTTAATATCTACAATAATAGTTATTTTTATTGTGCTAATAATAATTATTTATTTATCTATCAGTTAACAGAAGATTTAACCAATAATTTAATCTTTAATTATATATTTGATGGTAAAATTATCGATTTAAAAGTTTATAATAATGGTTGTTTTATTATTACTGAATTTGATAATTATAATGAATTATATCAGTATGATTTAACAGAAAAAACAATAACCCAAATTAGTTCATTTCAGGCTAAAGAAAAACGATTAATGGTAAGCGGTGATGGGCGCTGGTATGCTTTAACTAAAAAAGATGGTGAGCGAGAAGATTTTGAAATTTTTAAATATAAGCAAGGTTATAAATCTATTTTAAATATTGAACATTTTTTCCCTTTAGAAATTATTGCCCTTGATAATTGTCATGGATTACTAATTTTTAAACAGAATGAAATTAATAAAAACTATACTTTTGCCCGTTGTTTTACTAAAAAAGGCAATTGGTGTCATGATTTTTGCTTTGGATTTCCCTTAGAAAATATCGTCAGTCATCCTTTACATAGAGGTTATTTAATGGGAAGGGAAAGTTTTAGTAATTGTATTATTCTGATACTTTTATTACCTTTAAAAATTAAGCGTCTTCCTCTTAATTTTGAAGCAGATTTCATTTTAACTTATTCTCAAGGCTTTATTTGTGCTAGTCATCAAGGAGAGATAATTCTGATTAATTTACATGGTAATTTATGTAAAAAAATTTCTTTGGGTTTTGATATTAGCAATATACATTTGATAAAAGAAAATTTGTTATTAGTTATTTTTAATTATCCTAGTAAAGCAAGGTTAGTTTTTATAATTATTGATTAATTAGCAGATATTTTTACTATAGCAATTATTATGACGGTGAAGTATTAGACAATACCTCTAAATCCTCCTCAAATAGGGGGACTTGAGAATAAGAAATACACCTCATAATTGTGAAAAATGCTACATATATAGCAGTCAGAAATCAGTGATGAGAAATACTATCTGCCCTCACCCCAACCCCTCTCCCAAAGCAGGGCGTTTTCATTCTCAAAAATGTTAGTTTCTCAAACTAGCCAATAATCTGAAATTCAGAGGTTTTTAACTACTAATAAATCAATTAATAGTAAAAAATCCTCCTGTCTCCCTGAATCTCCCCCCTTTTTAAGGGGGGTTGGGGGGGATCATCCTTATATTGTCTTCTTGTCAAAAACAAATCAATTTTGATCCTGACTTTGAAAACACCCTGCT
>JACYMF010000018.1 GCA_015272165.1 Cyanobacterium sp. T60_A2020_053 | reverse complement strand
AAATCAAGAAGGGGGGAAATAAATAAGGGTGTCGCTATCCTTCCCCAATCCGCTTTGCTGAGATTGGGGACTGTCGCAACGAACGTTCAATTAAAGAGGGTTTTTGACTTAGAACAAGGGGCTTAAACCCCTTATCTGCCGATATAGAACTAACTGGCAATCATTTCTGGTTGCGCCATCACGGCAGAATGTTCGCTATTTTGAGTATTAGTTAAATACTCTTGTAACTGTGCCGTAATTTGATTTTTAACAATTTCCCGGTATTCCAAGAAATGCTCATTATGAGCGCAAAGAGTTAAATAATGCTCCCACACTCCCGGATTATGTTTAATAATGCTAAACAAATGATGCCAAAATTTCCAGCGCGTGTCCCGTTTAATACCTTGTCGCCAAATCACCACCATTAGCGCCCTCAAATCCACCAGCGCCGGTAGTTTTGCAGGAGGATGGGCGACGGGCGCACCCAATTTGAGGAAACAACGATAATTACGATCTAAATACTGATGAGGATCATAAAGTTGCCAAAACGCATCCACATATTCTTGAGCAATATCTTCCACGGGGCGAGTGGGGATAAAATTCATCAATGTAGTTTGATTGATATTACCATCCTTACCATGTCTCAAGCGCCCTTCCCGCTCCAAACGATGCCATAGTGCAGTATTAGGAAGAGCCTGTAACATCGCAAAAGTAGTGGTAGGAATGCCCACCTGCTCCGCAAAACGCACAATGCGATCACCAGCGCCCTTCTTCTCCCCATCAAAACCAATGATAAAACCAGCCATGGGGCGCAAACCCTTACGAATAATCTTATCAACAGAATCAGCCAGAGAACTACGGGTATTTTGGAATTTCATAGTTAACTGTAAACTATCCTCATCGGGAGTTTCAATGCCCAAAAATACCGCATCAAAATAACAGGCAACCATCAAATCTATCAACTCGTCATCATCGGCTAAATCCACAGAAGCCTCAGTATTGAAGCGGAAAGGATATTGATATTTTTCCTGCCAATCTTTCAGCGCCCTCAACAATAACTTAACATTGCGCTTATTACCGATGAAATTATCATCCACCATAAACACACTACGGCGCCATCCCAACTCATAAAGATAATCTAACTCTTTCAGTAACTGCTCAGGGGTTTTCGTGCGCGGTTTACGACCGTATAACACAATAATATCGCAAAACTCACATTGGAAAGGACAACCCCTCGAAAACTGCACCGACATCGAATCATAAGCATCTAACTCTAACAAATCATAACGAGGCACAGGAGTGATGGTAACATCTGGTTTTTCGGTGGTGCGGAAAACCCCGTCGGTTGCACCGTTGGTAAATGCTTCCACAAACATCGGAATAGTAATTTCCCCCTCATCCAGAATGAGAAAATCCGTTCCAGCTTGTTCTAACTCGTGAGGTACAGAAGTAGGATAAGGACCACCCACGGCAACTAATTTACCCCGTTGTTTAGCTTCTTTTATTTGCTCAATTAAATCATCCTTCTGCACAATCATTCCTGACATGATGACAATATCAGCCCATGCCCATTCTGCCTCGGTAGCCGGGCGAATATTGCGATCCACCAGTTTAAATTCCCACTCTTGAGGTAAAATCGCCGCCACCGTTACTAAGCCCAAAGGAGGCAATAAAACTTTGCGATCAACTAATTCTAAAATCTTTTCATAAGACCAAAAAGTCGGGGGAAAAATGGGATAAATTAATAAAGCCTTCATGGTCAGAGTATTTTATAGCGAGATGTTTATTTAAACTTAACTTTAACCTAAAAAAATCTAAATGATTTATGTAAATATAATTTGAGATCAAATTTTCGGTGCTGTAAAGGTATCAGGTGTTAGGTATTAGGTGAAATAAAGGTGTCAGGTATCAGGTGTTAGGTATTAGGTGAAATAAGTGCAAAAAATAGCCTTTTTTCTCTAAAAATACTGTATTTTTCCATCCCCATCAAAAATTATTGATACAAATGAGCAATTTATGAAAAATAACTATTTGGCTTAATTCTTTAATTTATAAGCATTACACCTGAAACCCGCAACCTATTAACCTTTGCCCTTTTAACTTGTGATTAGTTGCTCGACAATGCGCCCCAAACCCACAGAATTAGAGGCTTTAAACAAAATGCGATCCCCTGCTCTCATCTCTTGTTGTAATCGTGCTAATAATTGATTATGATTTTGATAAATTTCCGTATTTATACCCACAGCGCCCTCCGCCATTTTTTCTGTTGCCGGTTCATCGGCTAAAATTAACAGTAAATCAAGATTTAACTCCCTCACCATTTCCCCCACCTGATAATGTAATTGCGGTGCAAAATCTCCTAACTCCTTCATTGTCCCCAATACGGCAAGGTGACGGGCGCCCTTCGTCTGCTTTAACAACTTAAGAGAAGCAATCATCGACTCAAAACCAGCATTATAAGTCTCATCCAACAAAATAATATCATTACCAACATTGATTGATCTTGCCCTCCCCTTCGGCAACACCACCTCAACCCCATCCCGTAAAGGTTTCTCGTCCAAACCCAACACCTGCACCACTCCTAAAGCCGATAAATAATTTAAAGCATGATGGTCTCCTTGCAAGGGTAACGGGTATATTTGACCATTTACTTCAATTTTATCATTTTCAACGATTTGACCTTTTAAATCGCCATTTTCCAAGCCATAGGTAACGGTTTTACCCTGCCATACCATCCCTGCCGTTTTCATCAATAAAGCATTATCACCATTGAGAATTGCCACACCATCAGGGCGTAAATTAGCCAATAACTCGCACTTCGCTTCTGCAATAGCCTCCCGTGAGCCTAATAAGCCGATGTGCGCCGTGCCAACATTAGTAATAATCGCCACCGTAGGGTCAGCAATTTCCGTCAACAAAGCAATTTCACCCCTAGCGCGCATCGCCATTTCAATCACAGCAAAATCATGACTTTCATCTATTTCCAAAAGAGTTTTTGGCACACCAATTTCATTATTAAAATTAGCAGTAGTTTTTAACACCCTACCTTGAGTATTTAACACCGCACTAATTAACTCCTTCGTGCTAGTTTTACCTACAGAACCAGTAATGCCAATCACAGGAATATTAAATTGTTGTCGCCATGCTTGTGCTATTTTTTGATAAGCTAGTAAAGTATTTTTTACCCTTAAAATACTAACATTAGCAATATCTTCAATTTCTCCATCATAATCATAATCAATAATTAGAGCAGATGCACTCAAATTAATAGCATCACTTAAAAACTGATGTCCGTCAAACTTTTCTCCTCGTAAAGCTAAGAAAATTTGACCTTTTTTTAAGGTTCGACTATCGGTACTAATCCCTTGCCAAGGTTTAACTAAAATATCACTATTTACATTACTAACCTTAGCATCAGTAATTTTACGGATATAATCTAAATTAAAAGTCACTTTCATCAAAAAATAATAATAAAATTAAGTAATTTAACTGATAAATTAATAAACAGTTAAGGGTACAATTTGGGTAATTTAACAGAGAAAAAAGTACAGCAGTTGGCTTACAATGAAATGTAGAAGAAAAAATTAAATCCTCGATACACCATATCATGAACTGCCGTGAACACCCCATCTGTCGCCAGACTACAATTCAATCAACATAATAACAGTGAACAATATCTTTTTGATCACTTGTTGAATTGTGTTAAAACCGAGTCTCCCGAAGCGATGATCGAAAGATTCGATCGTTTGTTTGTGCAAGTTCAAGGTTACGATGACCCAAAAGTGCTAGAAACCCTAGTTAGAATTTTTGATAATAAACAATTAAACGGCAAATTTCCCCTCATTTTAAATCGTTGCTGTCATATTTTAGTTAATCGTTGGCAAATTTCCCCTCAAACTCAAGGATATATCGTTGATTTAGTTGACATATTTGATTACATCCCCAGAAGTTTGCACCGTGGCTATGTGCGTACCTTTGCCGAAAAATTAAGACAGGGAGTAAGAGAATTTGTTGATAGTGAATATTACAAACAGTTAAAACGTTTAGCTACTATTATTGGTGAAGGTAAAAAAAGAAATCAAGAGAAAAAAGAGGAAGTAGTTGGTAATTTGATTACTCGCTATCCTTACCTGTATGATCATTGTTTACTAGGAGTTGATAGTAGTAAAGAACAACAACAAACAGTTTATACAGTAAAACAGCAATTAGAGAAAAAATTTGAGTCTAATTTATCTCGTTTTGTCACCTATCAAGTCAGAGTAGCCCAAAAAATTAAAGAAAATGATCAAGAAGGCAGTCGCATTATCACGCCAGTAGAAAATCCTACACTGTTAAGTAATCGTGATTTGGGCAGAAGTCTAAAACATTATGTTGGCACCGTAGAAAATGGTTATTCTTATCAAGATTTATCCCGTAGTTTTATTACCCATACTGATGATGTGAAAAATTATCAGTCATTTAAAGATGATTTGTATGAATATATTACTCAATCCATTGACGGAAAATATGGGAAAAATTCTTTTAACAAGAAAATTTATGATAGATTACAAGGAATGTATGCTGATCATAACTATAAAAAACCTGATGAGTTTTTAAAAATGCGTACCTATACTCAACTGTTTAATTATATGATTGTGGACAGCGCCCACCACCCCAACCACATGATTTTCATGGACATGGTGAGTAATATGGGTACAACGAAAACTATAGGGGTATTTTTAAAGTTAGTTTTAACCTGTAGTAAAGTGAAACCCTACTTGGAAAAAAGATTTTCAATTTTGTTCAATCATTATGAATCTTTCACTAAAGATGGAGCGATGTGGTTAGTAAAAAGTTTAGAAAAAGTTAACGTTGCTTTTAGTGTAAATTTTGGTCGTCTTGATTTATCATTTCTGCGTCGCATCTATGCTAAGAATTAAAATATACCAATTTTTCTTCTCCCTTATGGGGTGGCGCGCGCCAAACCACAGACTTAATAACTGATAAAATTTACTTCATCAAGTAAAATAAATTAAGAGCAATCATCTAAAATCTAGGGAAATTTTATCATGAGTACACTAACGGACAACGACTTGAGAGAGTTAAAAGATTTAATCAAATCTTTGGATGATAAATTTAATAATATAAGATAAATATTGCCACCATTAAGACTGCAATTAACTCTATCAATCACAATTTAAAAGAAACTTAAACAAAAGATTAGATAACCTTGACTTTATCGCTAGGACTCTAATTTGTGGTATTATTTGAGGCTTACTTGGGGGTTAGCTAAAATGCTTTACCTCAATTTATCTAGTAAAATGTAGCAAAACTGTTGACAATTGATTCAACAGCGCCCTCCCCTTAAATTATTAAATTGCCTCAATGGTTTATCATCTCAGAATTGCCGATTTACCCCTCAATGAGCGCCCCAGAGAAAGACTTTTAGAAGTGGGAGCAAAAAACCTTACCACCGCCGAATTAATAGCCCTTTTGTTAGGTACAGGGCAGGGAAAAGGAAAATTATCTGCGGTGGGTTTAGCTCAATATATCCTCAATCAATTAAGCGAAAATCAGCGAGACCCTTTAGACGTATTACGAGAAATTTCACCCATAGAGTTAATGAATATTCCCGGCATTGGACCAGCAAAAGCCACAACTATTTTAGCCGGAGTAGAATTAGGAAAAAGAACCTTTCAATTTCGTCCCAGCGCCCGTGCCATTATCGATAGCCCTCAGTCTGCGGCGGCGGCGTTTAGCCATGAATTAATGTGGCAATCACAAGAAAGATTTGCGGTATTATTTTTAGACAGTAAAAATAGTTTAATTAGCACCCAAATTATTACCGTAGGCATCATCAATGAAACCCTAGTGCATCCGAGGGAAGTATTCAGAGAAGCTATCCGCCAATCAGCTACTAATATCATCATCGCCCATAATCACCCTTCGGGAAACCTTGAGCCTTCTCCTGAAGATATGCAACTGACGAAACAATTATTAAGCGCCTCTGAAATTATTGGCATTCCTATTTTAGATCATCTTATTATCGGTAACGGTAATCACCACAGTATGAGAGAAAATTGTGATCTTTGGGAATAATTGACAGTGGATAAGGGGTCAAAATTTTTATAAATCAAAGATTTTAACATCATAGACTTTTCCAACAATTAGGATTTTTTGCACTGTGAAACAGGCATCTTGCCTGTACTTTTTTGCAAAGGTGTTAATATTTTATTCATAACTACCTAAAAACCCATTAGCTTTGATCAGTTTCTCTCTACATATCATTAAAAGTCATGAACAAATACACTAATCTTTTCCTTACCCTTATCCTTATTTGTCAGGTTATTATCATGGTGGAATTAGCACCTGTTAATGCCCATAACCCTCTCACTGATGTAAATATTAAGCAGGTGGGCGGTCAAACAGTATTTCGTAATTTACCTGTCGAAGTTAAGTAGTTATTATGATAAAATAAATGTAATAAAGTCTGAATAAATGCCATGCAAATAATCATTAACTTACCTGATGAAGTGACAGCAAAAATGGAACGTAAATGGGGTAATTTATCCCAAAAAGTATTAAATAGTTTAGCCTTAGAGTCCTACCAAAATCAACTTATAACTACTACTGAACTTAGAAAAATACTGAATCTTTCTTCTACTTTAGAAGTTCATCAATTTCTTAAAGAATCTGGTATTTATCTTAATTATGATGATGAAGAATTAAGTCATGATTTTAATACAGTTAGTCAACTCAGAAAAAGATGATTATTATTTCTGATACTTCACCACTATGTTATTTAATTTTGATTGATTGCATTGATGTTCTACCTAAGCTATACGGTCAAGTCATTGTTACTAAAACAGTTTATCAAGAATTAACAGCATTTGGAACTCCAGAAAAAGTCAAAAAATGGTGTCAGAATCTACTAGAGTGGCTAATAATACATAGTATTGATGATAACTATGATTTAGAACTAGAACAACTGGATGCAGGGGAAAAATCAGCAATCATTTTAGCAGAACAAATATCGGCAGATTTAATTATTTTAGATGAAAAGTTTGCTAGAAAAATAGCTAAAAGTCGAGGATTAAATATTATTGGTTTATTAGGTATCCTTTATGATGCTTGTTTGGCTAAACTTATTAAACCGAGTAAATTCCAAGAATTACAACAAACTAATTTCTTTGTTTCACCTCAATTAATAGAAGATATTTTAAACAAAATTGATCATGCAAATGTCTGAAACTATGGACATCAACAGCGCCCACCAAACCATCAATCAACTTAGGCAACAACTGCAATCAATCAACTCTACCCCTGTGCAACTACAGGTAAAGCAGATTAACCTGATACAGAAGCAGTTAAGACTACTGAAAAAAGAAATTAACTTGGTCATTCGGGAAATTAACCAGAATGCCACCCAAGCTACCCCTGACAGTATCATGTCCGTAGGACTAGACATTTTGGGAAAGCGTAAACTAGCCGGACAACTGAGACAGTCCACCAGAAGGGCAATTCAAGCAGAAAAGGTCGCCCTCCGACAACCTTACCTTGACCTCAAAGCTGATATTGACAGCGCCCTCCTCCTTGGCGATCAACTAAAACTACAGATAGAGCAGATGAATTATTAATAAGAAAGTATGCTATTCTTATTGCTGGAAAATGTTGAAAAAATGGTTAATCAAATTATCATCGACACTGGACAGATAGCTAAACAGTTATTTCTACCTCACTGGTTTTGGGCAATGGTCATTATGGCTATTAATTTTTTTGGCTTTTCGTATTGCTTATAAAAATAAGTCTGCATAAATGGGTGAGATTTCCCTGATAAATAAGTAGAAGAATTTTAATTCTTTAGTACAAATTAGTAAATAGGCTTAATTATGTTAGAGTCAGAAATGAAACAAATCAAGGATTATTTTGATTTTTGCAATACTCATTTAAAAGAAAATCAAGAGCAAAAAAGGCAATATTATTGTGAGAGATTAGAAAAAGTTTTGCAACTCACTATTCAGTTTTTTAAGAAGTATGATGTTCCTCATGACCACTGTTTTAATTTTGTTAATGCTGGAAAATATGTGCATATATTTCTATTAATAAGAGATGATGAAAATACAGAGTGGAAAATTAATGCAGGAAATAAAGCTAACAGTTTTGGTGAAGGTCTTACTACAGAAGAATTAGTTAACTATTGTTGGAATGAGCAAGTAGAAATGAAAAACTTAATTAATAATTTATTCAGCTATATCAAGCAATTAATGTCAAAAAAGAAGGAGAGAATGAGTAAGGATGTCGATAAATATAATTCAGAAGTCAGTTGCTTTAATGAAGCTATTAAAAATTTACAAGAATTAATTGAGATTGATATTCCAGAGGACATCAAAAACAAATAATCTAATAAACCACTAAATTATCAACATCAGAGGTTAGAGACAATAAAAGTCGGGGAAGGATGGCTTAGTTTCTGGGTAGTCATCTACAACCTGACTCTTTTTTATCCATATCATATTAATTTCAATTCGAGATAAAATCTGAAGATGACAAAAAACACTATAGTGAATTAGTCAAGAAAATTTTATCTAAGAAAATTTTATTATGAAAGTTAGTACCTCTTTTACAGCATTGGGAGTTAAACTCGTTGGGTTAGTGATGTTAATTTCATCCCTCATTGATTTTATTTTTCTCATGATTCCTCCTAATCTACAAAATCGCAGTTGGCAAATTACGGTGACTAATAGTTTAGTAGATCGTGGTGTTGTACCCTTATTAGGCATAACCTTGTTAATTTTGGGATGGTGGATGAGTGATAATGCTTCATCTTCTGGTAAACCGATTCCTGCTATCAGATTACCTATTTTTATTGTATCTAGTCTGTTAGGTTTGATGTTTTTATTACTTGTACCGCTCCATTTGAGTAATGTTAGTACCGCTAGTGGTGAGGCACTGTCACAAATTGAGCAAGAATTTAGCCAACAAGAAGGGCAAATTCAAGGGTTTTTAGAACAACTTGATTCTATCGCTAAAGACCCTAAACAGTTACAACAAGAAATTAGCCAGAGAAATGAGGTTATCGATGCTGGGGGTGTCATTGAAGGCAGAAGATTAAATCAACAGCAGGTAGATAATATCATTTCTCAACGGGATCAATTACAGCAGTTGTTAGATTTGTCACAGAAACCTGAGGAGTTACAAGTTAGGCTAGAAGAGGCAAGAGATCGATTACAAACTCAGTTAAGCACTTTACGGCGAGAGCAAACCCAAGGTACTCAAACCGAAGCATTAAAACAAACTCTCCGCACTGGCATTAGTAGTTTTCTATTAGCTATGGCTTATATTGTCCTTGGTTGGTTTGGTATTCAAGGGATGACGGGCGCTGGTGCTAAGGCTAAATCTAGTTAGGTGGTGCTGAAAAAGTATTTTGGTGAGGGTAATTGACAATGGACAATGGACAATGGACAATGGATAATTCACAATTCATTATCTTCCCTTTTCCCTACCAACACCTAAAATACTTTTCATTTACTGATACGTTTATGCAGAATAAAACGGCATATACCGTAATAAACTGCAATAGCATTTGAGTAAAATACTCAAAAGGAGGTATCCCTCAAAGCCTTAAAAAATATTTTTAAGACACTTATGTTATCTGATTTAACAGACTGCTTCACCCACGGAAGCGTTAATAGTATTACTATCCTATTTTTGTAAGGTACTTCCCCAAAAGGGGCAACCAAAATCTCCCTTTATCGTACATCAAATATTACTTTTCTGAAACCGAAATCGAATACTTTCACAAACTTTTTATTTATTTGTCCTTTTATGTCATTTTAGATCCGTTTATATAGAAAATCTAAGATTTAGTAAATCTCCTAATTAATGTTTAAAATAACTAACAAAAAATTATCGCCTCTCTCTATTCACATTCGGTATGGGGTGACGGGCGCTGTCTTATCCCCCATTATCGGTTCATTTTTATATGGTTATACCAATCATCATTCCCCTTTTAAGTGTCTAATTTTGAGCTTTACGGGTATTCCTTGCCCTAGTTGTGGTTTAACTCGCTCTTTTATTGCTCTT
Organism: Cyanobacterium sp. T60_A2020_053; assembly: GCA_015272165.1. Classification (NCBI taxonomy): domain Bacteria; kingdom Bacillati; phylum Cyanobacteriota; class Cyanophyceae; order Chroococcales; family Geminocystaceae; genus Cyanobacterium; species Cyanobacterium sp. T60_A2020_053. The sequence continues at coordinate 46,290 of JACYMF010000018.1, read as the reverse complement.
GCTCAAGGAAAAATTATTCTTTCTCTACAAAAACATCTTTTTGGACTTCCTTTATTTTTATTTTTCCTGTTAACTACTATACATTTATTTTTAGAAATTATTAGCAAAAAAAAGGTCAATAGTCAAGTATATACTTGGTTAAGTAATAAAAAGATACAATGCTTGATTTTAATAAGTTTAGTGGTCTATTATGGGGGTAAATTGTTAATTCTCTATCATGATGGCACTTTAGTCACTGATTTTGAGATGTCACCGTTAGGAAATTTAATTAGCCAAAAATAATTTTAATGTCTCTAATATTTATTAAGTAAAAAAATGAGTGGATTTAATGCTTCAGAGGTAAATGGAAAGAAACTAGCTGCTGGGATTTGTGGAATCCTCATCGGTGTTTTTGGGGTACATAAATTTCTTTTAGGTTACAACCAAGAAGGACTTATTATGTTGTTAGTGAGTATTTTGAGTTGTGGGTTCGCTTCCCCTATTATCGGTATTATTGGTTTAGTGGAGGGGATTATTTATCTCACGAAAAGTGATGAAGAATTTTATAATCTTTATATTGTTAACAAACAAGGATGGTTTTAATTAACCGTGAAAATAATTACCACTAAAAACCTCAAAACTAAATTTATTTTAATGATTTTGGGGTTAGGATATTTTACTTTTTTTTCTAGTTTAGATATTTCTCCTTTTTTGAAAGGATATGTAACAATTATTCCCTTACAATTATTAACATTAGCTTTCTTTTTTTATCGTTTTTACCTGCATAAACAGTCTCGTTAATACAACAATGATGATAGAGTGAGGTGGAGGGCGCTGGATTTTTGGGTAATTGTTTTCAATTTAGCTAATATTTTTCTAAAGGGCAATTTCTACTAATACTTGAGAAAAAATTAAGTTTTTAATTTTTTCGGTATCTTCAGGATTAATGGCGATTTTAACTTCAATTACTCTAGCATCTACGCTGGCAGCTGGATCGGTTTCCAAAACGTCTTTTTTACCAATTTTACTGCTAATCTCCATCACTTCGCCGTTAATGGCATCAGAAAAACTGTTATTTTCGCTAGTGATAACAGCGCCCTTCCCCGTAGTAATTTGACTAATGTCACTTTCATACACCTCAGCAATAACTAACATTTCATCCAAGTTAGCCATTTCTACCACCCCTTGAGAGTTTTCGATAATTTCCCCTTCCTTTGCCATTACTTCGATAATTGTACCGCTGACGGGCGCTCGTATTTGAGTTAATTCCAACTCTACTTCTGCTTGTTTAATGGCGGATTGCGCCCTTCCCACTTGCGCTTGCGCTTGGGCAACATCTACCGTGCGAATTTCCTGAATTTCATCTAGTCGAGCTTCTGCTTCATTAATTTGTTTTAATAAAGTATTGCTATTTTGCTGAGTTTGTGCCTCGATTTCTTTCATTTCTGCCGTCAAAGTATCAACAGTTTTTTGATAACTGGCTTCTGATTCTTGGAAGCGTTTTTGTGCCGTCTCAAAATTTAATTGACGGGCATCAAAATCAGACTCAGAGATTACCCCTTCTTGGGATAGTTGACGATAACGGTTTAATTCACTTTGGCTATTATTTAATTCTGCTTTGAGGCGCGCTACGGTAGCTTGTCTTTCTCGTTTTTCTGATGTAATTTGAGCTTGTAACCTGTCGATGCGCGCTTGATCAATTTCCTGCTGTGCCTCTATTTGTGCCTGTAATCTTTCCACCGTAGCGATTTGAGCGTTAATTTGTCCTTGCTTTGCCCCCGCTTGAATTATTGCCAAGTTTGCCTCTGCCACTCTTAATTCTTGTTTCGCTTGATTCAACTGCGCTTCTTTACTGTCATAATCCGTAGTGACGGCAATTAAATCCCCTTGCGCTACTACATCTCCTTGAGATACCAACAGGGTTTTAACTTTCGCTCCAGCCATACTAGGAGAGGCTGCAACTCTGATAATTTCACTTTTTGGTTCGATCCTTCCTAAAGCGCTGACGGCTTTTATTGGAGCTACAGGGGGAGGTGTTTCTTCATTGACGGCAGTGTTTCCTCCTCGTTGTAAGGTATAAACAGTGGTACCAATGAGGGCAACTACAGCAAGAGAAACAGAGATGATTATCCAATTTTTACCTTGATTGATCAACAGGGGAGGGCGCTTGGTCATAGTTTCGCAGATTATTGTTAATTTATATTAACTTACTAACTTTAGTTTATCATCAATATCTCATTATCAAGCATTTTAGTTGACTGATGGGTGAATTGAATATTATTTAACTCTCATAAAAATTCTCCCCTTGACACATTTAATAATAGTAACAATAATGACCTTTTATATTAATGTTTTAAATCTAAAGCATAGGAAATTGTTTTGTTAGTTTTTACATCTAAACTAGCTAAACTTTCTCCTAATTGTTTTTGTATATCATTAGTTAAACTAACTTCAAAATTTAACTCAAGTTTTTCTTGATTAATCAAATTCACTAAATCAATAATTTGTGCTTTTATACTTTCTCTTTCATTAATTTTTAGCTTTAAATATTGATTTTCTTGAAGATTATTTTCTAACATTCTGCCCGTAATCAATTCCTTTAAGCATTTTCTCTCTGACTCTACCATTTTAAATTGATCTTCTAAAGAAATATATCTTTGTGTTAACTCCTCTAATGATTGTTCACTAAATTTTACGTTTATACTATGGTTTAAATTCATTAAATTATGATAAATTTGTGCTAAATATACACAATCCATTTTTGCATATTCTAACTGTTGACGTTGTAATGGTCTAGCACCCCAATCACTCCCTTGCTCTTCTTTACCAATATTTTTAAATTCTGTAAAATATTCAGTTAAACTTTTTAAAGAATAACTATTTACAGGTAAAAAACAGTAAGGAATTTTCTTCGCAAACTGGAAAGTGCAAAAAATATTTTTTGCTTTCTCTTTACCTAATAAACGTAAATCATATTGTGCATTATGAAAAACTTTAGTTATCTTTTCATCTAACATAATATTATCAATAAAAAAATCGATAATATTTTGTTGATCTAATACATCTAACATATAAGTTTTATCACCATCAAGATTACTGCTATCAGCTAATACTTGAATAAGAGATAAACGAGGTTTTTTAGTTTTATAGTCAGCTACTTCTGTATCGACCCAAAGTATAGTATCATTTTTAAGTTCAAGGATAACTTTTTCAATATCTTTTTGATTGGTTAAATAAATCATTTTGGCTCTCTTACTTTGAGTATTATAAATTATTAGTTGGTATAAGGCAAAGGGCAAGGGGCAAAAGGCAAAGGAAATTATTAATGTTATAAATGATAAGATTTATATTTTTAGAATAACATGAAGTTTATCAAACAAGCGTTTGAGCAATTATTTCCTATTAGTTTGTCATAACCACTGTAGAAGAGCCAAAAATATTAATTCTAAATTCTACATTCTAAATTCTACATTCTCCTCACCAAAAGACTTTTTCAGCAACCCCTAATTATCTAAACCAGCGCCCCAGCACCACTTTTCTACATAACGATGATAATAATATTTTTGTTCTACGGTCATTTTATCTTCCCACATTGCCAAAGATTTTGCCAGAGGATACAAACCAGTATAAAGCCCTAAATTAACATAATGGCGAAACCAATCGAGGAAAGTTGGTAAACCGACTTGGGGTAATAAAGGTAAAACCAACAAGGGATTAACGAGGGGGAGAGTTTTTGATAATCCGGAAAATTGTACGACATCCTGTAGAAAAGGTTTTAAGACGTCATCTCCTAAACCATCCATGACTTTAAATACACCACTCATTAAGTCATTAATTTGCTGAGGTGAGGCTTGTTTTTCAATCCCAACACTCATGGTTTTCTGAAATAACCAAGTTACGGAAATATTGGGTTGATAGGGTTGAATTAAGGCTAAATCTCTTTGTTGTAAGGAATCTGTGGCTAAGGCTTCACTAATACCGGCGGTGAGGCGTGGTAAATGACGCACCAGCGCCCCAAACCCCCCAAAACTAACGGGTGATTGACTTCCACTACTATCACCGATGGCTAAAAGGCGATGAAAAGGAATTTTTAAGGGGCTAGGATTGTAAGCAGGGAAAAAACCACAAAGAAAGCGTTTGATATTGATGTCGTTTAAGTCGATGTTTTGATATTCAGGTAAAAGGCGGAAATATTCTTGGGTTAAGGTGGTTAAGCTAATTCTTTCGGGATGCGCGTCAAGGTAGGTAAATAGGTAGGTTGTGCGCCCGTCTTTGGCGGGAAATGCTTCCCAGAAGTATTGACATTGATTTTGAATTGGTGTAAAAGTAACGATTAAATCCCCTGTTTCATTCTGTTTAAAACCTTCGCCACAACTGCCCACTACTAAACAAACTCCATCAGGTTTTTTGTCATTTCTAATCTGTTTGGCAATGGGGGAAAAATGTCCCATACTATCAATTAATAATCTAGTATTAAAGCTATTTTGATTAGTTTTAACGATGACGCTATCATCATTTATAGTTGCTGACTGAAAAGCTGTATTTTCTAAAATTTTTCCACCTAATAACAAAAATTTTTGCTTGATTTTTTCTATTAGTAATCTAGGGCTAACGCCAATATTTAAAACATCCTTTACCCATAGCTCATAACCTTGATCAAAACTAACTCTGGCTGGATTATATTCAGTAAAAATAACCTCTTCTAATTCTCTTTCGGTTAATAAGTCAAGATTGATAAATGTTGCTAGTTCTGCTCTGGAAATATTCCATTCTTGTTCTCTTCCTTGTAATATGCCTCTTTCAATAACAGCAACTCGATAGTTTTTTTGTTGTAAGGTGGTAGCGATAAAAATTCCTAATGTGCCTCCACAAATAATCACATCAAAATCATAGTTATTATTCGTTTCTTTTTGTGTGGTAATTACTGAAGTGGATGAATCTGAATTTTCTTTTAATTTTGACCATAATTGATCTACTTTGCTAAGGATTTTTTGATCTTTTTGCGATAGTTTAGTAATCATAAATAGTTGCTCTAATATAGTAGAATTATAATGAAACAATAGAACGTGATTTCAATTTTAAATATTTAAGAAAATTGGTAGGATATTTCTTTATTATTTCTCTTTACGATTTATAATTTTTTTAAATACTATTTTTTGTCTTTTTTTCTGTTCTCTATAATCATACAGTAATACCTTTTAATGGTGGGGGGCGCTGGTGTTTTAAGTAAAAGTAACAACAGAAACCAGCCTAATAAATTCAAAACAACTTTTTTTGGTATATTAGTAATAACTCCAAAAAGTAGAAACCATAAGAATTACCATGAAAGTGAATATTAACCCCCAAGCCATCAAAGCTGGAGGAAGTTTAAGTTTTTTTGAGAAATATTTAACCGTTTGGGTTTTTATCTGTATCGTTATGGGTATCGGTTTAGGGAGAGTATTTCCTGATGTGGCTCAAACCCTCGATAGTATGAGTATTTATAACGTATCCATTCCCATTGCTATCTGTTTATTTTTCATGATGTATCCCATCATGGTGAAAATCGATTTTTCTCGTGCCAAAGAAGCCATTAAAACCCCAAAACCAGTAATACTTACCCTCGTAATTAATTGGTTAGTCAAACCTTTTACGATGGTGATTTTTGCTCAATTTTTCCTCAATAATTTATTTGGTAAATTTTTAGCTGACACTGAAATCATCAGAGGGGTAGAAGTAACTTTATCAGATTCTTATATCGCTGGTTGTATTTTATTAGGTCTCGCTCCTTGTACCGCTATGGTGTTAATGTGGGGTTATCTTTCCTACGGTAATCAAGGGCACACCCTCGTTATGGTGGCGGTTAATTCCTTGGCAATGTTGTTTTTTTATGCACCGTTGGGGCAATGGTTATTATCAGCAAATAATTTAATTGTACCTTGGCAAACCATCGTTTTTTCCGTATTAATTTATGTGGGTTTGCCTTTACTGGTTGGGGTATTAAGTCGTTATTGGATTTTTAAATATAAAGGCAGACAATGGTTTGAATCAGTATTTTTGCATTATCTTTCTCCCATTGCTGTGGTTGCTTTGCTTATCACCTTGATTTTATTATTTGCTTTTAAAGGGGAATTAATTGTTAATAATCCTCTTCATATCCTTTTAATTGCTGTACCTTTATTTATACAAACTAACTTTATTTTTTTGATTAGTTATGTAGTTGCTTTAAAAATGAACTTATCTTACGAAGATTCAGCTCCTGTAGCCCTTGTCGCAGCGAGTAATCATTTTGAAGTAGCTATTGCTACCGCCGTAATACTCTTTGGCTTAAATTCGGGTGCTGCTTTAGCCACTGTGGTGGGGGTATTAATTGAAGTACCTGTGATGTTAATGCTAGTAGAAGTTTGTAAAAAAACTGCCCCTTGGTTTAGACGAGAGCCGGAAAAAGCCACTTTATTAGACCCTCGATGTATAGATAATTGACAATGGATAATGTATAGTTAGGGGTTGCTGAAAAAGTGGAGTCGTGAAGGGAATGTAGAATTTATTCAACAAAGCCTAAAGAGCAACAAGATGAATAATACCATCCCCTTGATTAACGAGGGGATTCTGCACATGACTGATAATGATACCGGCGAAGGGCGCTTTAATTTTGATGGTTTTATTGCCAAAAGCATCAGTAATAATGCCGAGAAGTTGTTTTTTTTCTACCTTTTCCCCTAAGGTAGTTTGTAGTAGGAAAATACCGCTACTGGATGCCCTTACCCATTTAGAATTATCAAAAATTTTTTCTCTGGTATCGTATTCTGTTAACTCTTGTCGATCATGGTTAAAAGTATTATACATTTGAAGATAGTTCATCACTCCCAAAACGCCCTTAATTCCCACTTTAATGGCATTTTGGTCAAATCTTAGCGCCTCTCCCCCTTCATACAACAACACGGGAATACCCAGACTACTGGCAGCCTGACGCAATGAGCCATCACGGGTGTTAGCATGGATGGTGACGGGCGCACTAAATGCCCCAGCGCACTCCGCCGTTTCCTCATCTTCAAGGTTAGCTCTAATTTGTGGTAAATTAATGCGGTGAATGGCGGCGGTGTGCAAGTCAATGCCGTGAGTAGAATTAGCCACAATTTCCCTCATAAATATATTAGCTAAACGAGAAGCCAAAGAGCCGGTTTCCGAACCCGGAAAACTGCGATTCAAGTCTCTGCGATCTGGTAAATAACGGGATTGTTCAATAAAACCAAAGACATTGACAATAGGCACAGCAATAATTGTACCGCGCAGACGATGGGGGTTAATAGTAGCGATAACTTGGCGAATAATCTCTACGCCATTGATTTCATCCCCATGAATGGCAGCGCTAACCCACAATCTAGCACCCTTCTCCTTGCCATTAATCACCGTCACAGGTAAAGACATCATGGTTTGGGTGGGTAACTTTGCCACAGGAATTTGTATCTGCTTGATTTGACAAGGATAAATTTCTTCTCCAGCAATGGTGATGATGTTGATATTTTGATTCATTAAGAAAATTAGGGGATAATTAGTAATCAAGACAGCCAATTTTCTAGCGGAAAATTCCAAGCCTGTTTGATACGAATAAAATCTCGATCACAGGAAACTAAAGTAAGATTATTACTAATAGCTGTACTGGCAATCCAAAGATCATTTTCACCGATTCCTAAATCGGAAATTTTGATTTGACGGCGTTTTTTCTTTTCTTTTGGTCCAAACTGACTCATTATTCTAGCTTTTAATTGAGCATAAATAGCACTGACATTACTATTGATAGAGTAAATCAGAATATCTCCTAAAAAGTCATAAATAGTTGCTAAGTTTTCTATTTTTTTTGTAGAATTTTCTCCCATATACAACAATTCCCCTTGTGTAATAACTGAGATACCAATATTATTAATATTTGCTTCTTGAATATAATTAATAACGGTTAAATTACCAACGATAATGGCACTACAATGATTAGTGTCTAATAAATACATTACTAAAATTCTGCATTACCACGAGAGGAATAAACTAAATCTAAACACTCTTGCCAATCATCTCCAACCCATTTACCTGCATGACGTAAAATAGATTTACCAGAACCTAAATGAGATGATAATTTTGATTTTTTATTATCACTATTAAGTTTATTTTTGACCTCTTGTATTATTGTTAATATTTGCTGTAATTCTGTTTCAGTCATTCCCTCAATTTCTTTTATTAATAATTCTTTTGCTGACATCATGATAAACTCCCTTTCAACTTTTATTTAAAATGTAAATATAATCGAGTTTATCGGACAATAAACAGTAAATTACAACAGTTCAATTATCCATTTTCCGATTCTGTCATCACCCGTAAGCGCACGAGAGTTTCGCCCCCCTCATCCAATTTTAATTCAATAACTTCACCAGTAAGACGTTCCAAACAAGATAATAGAGAGCGTAAATTAGGACTACTAGCGCCCGTCTCCACATAAAGGCGATCAGCGATACTACCGACTTTTTTCCAGAGAGTATAGAGTTTTCCCACACTTTGCTCTAAATTCGTCGCCTGTTTCACCAAATCCGCCGTAATGCTCAAACAATCCAACCTTAACGCCTCATCTAAAGCCATTTCTAAATCGATGGCAGACCCTCTCAAAGTCTCCACCTGTGAGGCACTATCGATGTATTTAGACAGGTTTTTGGCAGTGGAGGTCATTTTTTTCACCGTATCCACATCAGGGCTAGAACTGATTTCTTGCCTAATATCGTCAATTTGTTCCTCTGATAATTTCTCCATTTCCTTGACGAGGGGCGCTAGATGGCGAGACGGTAACGAACCATCCACTGCTTTTTCCTTCACATTATCAGGTAAAAAATCAGAATTCATTGCCGTGTATTCATCACTTAACTGCTTTACCTCACGGCGGGTAATACGATCACCCTGAAGCGCCGCTTCACTTACCAATTTTTGGATTTCTGGATCAGCTTTTGCCGTTTCCACAAATGCCCGTTTACTAAAATTCCTGATGGCATCCGGGTCTAAATTGCCCTCTGCTAACAGGGTGTCGGCGCTATTAGCCAACTGAATTAAACTGTAGGCTTGACTTTTGCTAATTTCTCGATTTTTTAACCAATTAGCAAACCCAGCGCCCCTCCCGTCACCGCCCATCTTTTCCCTATCCCTCACCGTGCGTAAAATGCGCCCGCGCCAAATATCGGTTTGCAAGTCAAAGCGATCGCACACTTGCCAAATATTCTCTACTTGTTCTTGAAATTCCGCTTCCCCCATTTCCTCGTCTTCCGGGTCTGGTAATTCAAAATCTAAATCCGCCGTCATGGTTAACGCTTCGGTAATGGCTTCGGGGGAGGGCGCTATGTCTAACATATCAATCATTAATTACATAAAAAGAATTAGAGGATATTTACTGAGGTTTTGGCAAGAATGGCTCACAACCACATAAATACTTAGGACTTATAATTATACTAAGAACCTGCTTGAAAAGTGATCAATTTGACCATTCATTAAATATTAAAAATAAAAGTCTCCCGTTGAGAAGCAGAGTTTTTACACTCTCAAATTTTTAGTGGAGACCAAGTAATATCAAGTCCGCTTGATCAGCCGAAGGCTGCCGCTGCGCGATCACTTACAAATTAGTAAGATTAACATCTTAGTTCAATTTATTGAACGGGATACTATTGGTTCCGTGTAATTCATTACACGGTGGGGAAATTACGAAGATATAATCTTTTAATAACTAATTATCCGAACTTGATATAATAAGTTTTGATTCTTTGATTGATCAAAAAAAATTCTTCCAGAGATTTTAACTGCTAATAAATCAATCAATAGAAAAATACCTCGTTTCCTCCTTGCTTCCCCTACTAAACAAATCAATTTTGTACCTTACGTTGCAAAAACCTTGATAGGAGAGGGGAGACTTTTATTTCGTTTTAATGAGAATCTTATAATTATTTAAAAAAGCTATTTTTCTTCTTTTTCTTCTTATTTTGCTCCATATCAATTTCTCGAATTTTTTTCATAATGCGATCAAAATATTCTTGTAAATAACCTTCTAGGGTAGTAATATCACCCTGATCAATATTAAATTGTTCATAAACTTTATCCATTGGTGCATCCATGGCTTTACCACTGGCTAAAACCTCAGCAAAAGCAAGACGATCAGAAATATTTAGAGTCCATTTAAACCAACGAGTAAAACCTCTTAAAAATCTTAGCAAACCAATGGGAATCCGAGAAACTTTAGCTTGTTTTCCTGATAATCGTTCACAAATCTTAACAATTTCTTCTCCAGTCCAAGCTCGATTGCCCATTATAGGAATAATACTTTTTTCAGTGTCAGGGATAGTTAAGGCTTGAACCACAAACTTCGCTATATCTTGGGTATTCATATAGGCAATAGGTGTATTTTCCCCTGTCACCCAAACCGGTTGGTTATCAAGGATAGGAATACCGTATTGGGCAATTAACCCTTGCATAAAACCTGCTAACTTAAAAATAGTATAATTTACACCAGACTCCTGTAAATATTTCTCCGTGCAGTATTTAATATCCATGAGGGGAACATTTCTAAAATCTTGAGCGTTAATAATAGAAAAGAAAAAATAACGGCTAATATTAGCTTCTTTTGTGGCTTGGATTAAGTTTAATTTTCCTTCCCAGTCAATGGTTTTGATGCTCATGGAATCAGTTGCCCTAGCGGTGGCACTATCAATAACTACATCAATATCCACTAAAGCTGGGGGGAGAGTTTCCGCATCACAAATGTTTCCTTTTACTAATTCAGCGCCCCACTCCATTAAAAAACTACCTCGGTTAAGGCTTCTCACTAAACAACGCACTTGATGCCCTTCATCCAGCGCCCTCCGCACTATTTGTCTGCCTAGTGTGCCTGTACCACCTACTACTAATATTTTCATTTATTATTAACTTATTTTACATATTTTTAACTTTCTTTAAGATTTTATCAGAAAGGGGCAATTATGAAGGGAAAGGGGATAGGGGGAGAAAGGGAGAAAAGGAGAAAGGGAGAAAGGGAGACGGGGAGACGGGGAGAATGACGTTTTAATGATATTGAGACAAGATTAAAGTAACTTTTTAAAAGTTAAACTAGAATTGTAAAACAATTTTCTAGCCATATAATAGAACTAAGTCCGATAATTACAAGACAAGACATGAATTTTTAATTATCAATTGTCCATTATCAATTATCCATTACTAATTATGAATACAACTCAATCACCGAAATCTAGTTTAAAAATTAGAGGAATACAATATCGAGATTTAGCGCCCATCGCCTCTCTTTTAGAGCAAAGATTATCCTTAGAATATAATTATAAATTTGCTTCCTTATTAACACAAATTCAACAATATCAAAGTTGCTATGGTTTACTACAATTAGCCCAAATTTTACCAGCTAATTGGAATCGTGATTTTAATGTTTTTGTTGCCGAAAAAGACGGGCAAATTCAAGGTTTAATACAAGTAGCGCCCTTCAACCAAAATCGTAGCACTTGGCAAGTACAACAAGTGCTTATTAACCATAATACTTCCCTTCGTCACCTTCTTGTCGGTCAGTGTAGCATCGGTTCTCAATTATTGCGCCATTGTTTTGAGAAAATCTGGGAAGCTAGAACATGGGTACTAGAAGTTGACATTAACGAAAAAAATAGCCTTGCTTTATATAAAGAAAATGGTTTTCAACCCATCGCAGAAATGACAACATGGCGTTGCACCCCTGAAATATTAGCAGAATTAGCCCAAAAAGAGCCAAATTTACCCAATTTATTACCCGTCAGTAATGCCGACTCTCGTTTACTATATCAATTAGACTGTGTTTCTTTACCGCCTACCATAAGACAGGTTTTTGATCGTCATGTGGAAGACTTTAAAACCGGTTTATTTTCCTATGTTTCTCAGGCTATCAAATCTTTTTGGCATAAAGAGGAAATCATTAAGGCTTATGTTTTTGAGCCTCAGCGCAAGGCTGCCATCGGTTATTTTGAGTTAACTATTTGCCAAGATGCTTCCCGTTGTCATGAAGCCACTTTAACGGTGCATCCAGCTTACACTTGGTTATATCCCAAGTTATTAACTCAAATGGCTTCTGTGATTCAGGCTTTTCCTCCGCAATCGTTGATTTTATCTTCTGGCGATTATCAACCGGAAAGAGAGGAATTTTTGGAGAAAATAGGGGCGCTAAGGGTAGAGCAAAATCTCTTGATGTCACGCTCGGTATGGCATAAATTAAGAGAAGCCAAACCCCTTGAGTCTCTAAAATTACAAGAAATGTTACAAGGTTTAAAACCAGCGCACTCCCCCATCCCCACCCATTGGCAACCTTCCATTTTAGATCAACAAAATACCCCTCCACTTCATCATGAAGACGAGAATAGATAATGGACAATTGATAATTGACAATGGATAATGGATAATTCATAATTCATAATTCATAATTCATAATTTTCTCCTTGCCCTTTTCCCTTTATAATTTGGCAGTGCTGAAAAAAATAGCAGTATAATTGATAGACTATGGAAAAAAAGCCCTGTAACGGGTTTTTAGATGCCAAAATATAGAGTAAAGAAGTTAAATGATTAGACAGGGTGAAATTGTAGAAGTAGTTATCGAAGACGTAAGTAGTGATGGCGATGGAGTGGCAAAGATAGATTCTCAGGTGATTTTTATTCCTCAAACGGTGACAGGAGATCGTTTACAAGCTAAGATTATTCGGGATAAGAAAAAATATGCTTACGGTAGAGTCGAGAAAATTATCGAACCTTCTCCTTATCGTATCAAATCCCGTTGTATTGTGTCAGATAAATGTGGCGGTTGTCAGTGGCAACATATCGATTATCAACATCAGTTAACCATTAAACAAAATCAAGTACAAGAAGCCTTAACTCGCATCGGTGGTTTTACAGATTTTACGGTGCAAAATATTCTCGCTGATGATGATTTAGGTTATCGCAATAAAGCTAGTTATCCCCTTGCAGTGTCTTCCACAGGGGCGCTAAAAGCTGGTTATTATCGTCGTGGTAGTCATCAAATCGTCAATATTAATCAATGTCCTATTCAGGATAACCGCTTAAATCCTCTTTTGGCAGAAATTAAGGAAGATTTAATGGAGTTGGGTATTCCCATCTATGATGAAAAAACTAAAACAGGTATTCTCAGGCATCTTTGTTTCCGTATTGGTGCTAATACGGGAGAAATTTTAATTACCATTGTGATTACTAAACCAAGTAATTTTAAATTAGCACAACAAGCGCCCCTCTGGATGGAAAGGTATCCCCAAGTGGTAGGTGTGACTCTTAATCATCATCCTTTACCTACTAATGTAATTTTTGGCAAAAAAACAGAATTATTAGCAGGAAGATTATATTTAAAGGAAACTTTTGCCAATTTAACTTTTACTTTACGCACAGAAAGTTTTTTTCAGGTTAATACTATCATGGCTGAAAAACTTTGGGCAGTGGTGGAGGGCGCCCTCCACCTCACAGGAGAGGAAACGGTAATTGATTTATATTGTGGTGTCGGTACTTTTACTTTACCTATTGCCCAAAAAGTTCGTCAAGTAATTGGCATAGAATCCGATAAGGTAGCGGTGGAGTTAGCGAAACACAATGCGCTGATTAATAATATTACCAATGTTAAATTTGTGGAAGGGCGCTCGGAAATTATTTTCCCAGAATTAACCACTCAACCAGATATTGTTATATTAGACCCTCCCCGTAAGGGTTGCCAAGTGGAAGTCATCGAAACTCTACTTAGTATGAAACCGAAGTATATCGTTTATATAAGTTGTCATCCTGCCACCCTCGCTAGAGATTTAAAGTTTTTGTGCGATACACAAGATTACGACATCAATTTAGTACAACCGGCAGACTTTTTCCCTCAAACTACCCATGTGGAAGCGGTGGTGATTCTTGTAAAAATTAATCAGTAGGAATATTAGTCAGGGAAATAGGATGAATAGCTTCCCTATTTGCCACTCCATAGAAGGCTTTGATATTTAAACCACTATTTGAGAAACATTCATAAAATCTTTCAACCCACAAAATTGTTGGGCATCACGAAAATTGAATTAATTATTCCACGATTTTAATAGAAACCAATGATTGTGAAAGTTTAAAGGAAGTTTTAAATGATAATCCGAATATTATTGTTCATACTCAAGCTAGAATAACCAAAAATTTGATCATTTAATATGTTAATAACTGTCCTTTCTCCCTTAATAGCATTTCGGTTTCAATCTCCTGGTCCAATCTTATTTGAATTAGGACCTATTTCCCTGAGATGGTATGGTTTTTTAATTGCTTCTGCGGTGTTAATTGGTTTAACTTTAGCTCAAAAATTAGCCCAACGGAAAAATATTGACCCAGAATTGATCGGCGATTTGGTAATCTGGTTGGTGGTGGGCGCTATTCCGGCCGCCCGATTGTATTATGTAATCTTTGAGTGGCAAAATTATGCCCAGCGCCCTTCAGACATCTTTGCCATTTGGCAAGGAGGCATTGCCATTCATGGTGCTTTAATTGGTGGCACTATCGCTACGATTATTTTTGCCAAAATTCATAAACAGTCTTTTTGGCAGTTAGTAGATATTCTCATGCCTTCGGTTATTTTAGGTCAAGCCATCGGGCGCTGGGGTAATTTTTTTAATTCCGAAGCCTTTGGAGTGCCGACAAATGTCCCTTGGAAATTATTTATTCCCGTTAGTCGGCGCCCTCCCCAATACCTAGAGTTTGATTATTTTCACCCCACATTTTTATATGAATCGGTGTGGAATATTTTAATTTTTATCTTGTTAATTACCCTCTTCTTTTGGGGTTTAAAACGTAATAATAAATTAAAAATTGGTACTTTGACTTTTACCTATTTAATTGGTTACAGTGTCGGGCGCTTTTTTGTGGAGGGTTTTCGCACCGATAGTTTGATGTTTTTTGGTTTGCGTATCGCTCAAATTGTCAGTTTAGGTGCTATTGTCATCGGTATTATTGGCTTAATTTGGCTTTATCTTCTCCAGCGTCCTCTACCAGACATTAATAAAGGGCAAAGTTAAAAGGGCAAAGGGCAAAGGAAATCCATAATTAGGGGGTGCTGAAAAAGTATTTTAGTGAGGGGAGGTGTCAGGTGTCGGGTGTCAGGTTTCAGGTGAAATGCTTATCAATTAAAGAGTTAAGCCAAATAGTTATTTTTCATAAATTGCTCACTTGTATCAATAATTCTTGATGGGGATGAAAAAATACAGTATTTTTAGAGAAAAAAGTCAATTTATGACACTTTTTGTTATGTAGAATAGACTTTAAACCTTTATTTGACAAGGTTTTTGATTTATTCAGCAAATCCTAATTAATTATCTTCCTGTCTCCCTTTCTCCCTGTCTCCCTTTCTCCCTTTCTCCCTTTCTCCCTTTCTCCCTTTCTCCCTTTCTCCCTCTGCTTCCTCTGCTTCCCCCTCTTCCTAGACAAATAAAAAACCCTTACCTTTTATGGGTGAGGGTTTTTTAATGAGAGAAAAAGTTAAAAATTAACCAACAAACTCTTTAACAGGAGCCGAAACACCTTGAGGATTTTCTCCTTTGAGGTAAGCTAACATAGTATCAGCGTCGGATACTTCAAAAGGATCAGAGGCACAGTTATCTTCATAACCCGGTTCTACAAAGATTTTTTCGATTTTACAATCATCCACTAACATAGAATAACGCCAAGAGCGTAAACCGAAACCTAGATTAGATTTCTCTACTAACATACCCATTTTACGAGTAAATTCACCATTACCATCGGGTAATAAAGAAACGTTTTTCGCGCCAATTTCTCTACCCCATTTAAACATCACGAAAGCATCGTTAACGGAAACACAGATTACCTCGTCAACACCTTGAGCTTTAAATTCTTCGTACAACTCTTCGTAACGGGGAAGGTGATTCGATGAACAAGTGGGGGTGAAAGCACCGGGCAAGGAAAATACAACTACTTTTTTGCCACCAAAAATATCGGCGGTGGTTTTATCTTCCCAACGGTAGGGGTTAGGTCCTTCTACGGATTCATCACGCACACGGGTTTTAAATACTGCGCTAGGTACAGTTTCAATAACAGCCATATTTACCTCTTGTCAATAATTTTTTAGTTTCTTTTGATTTCTATCTCAGAATAACTCTTATTTAAGAATTTGTCAATGCCAAGAATGATTCATTTTTGTTAAGGTATATTTAAGGGTAAAACCTAGTTGCAGTCAATTTTCATACTAGCCATGGCAATTCCAACCGATGAAATTATCCAAATACTGAGAGCAAAGGGTTTAAGGGTGACTCCTCAACGCTATGCGGTGTATAGTAATTTATTACATCGTGAGGATCATCCCACGGCGGAGCAGATTTTGATAGACTTAAATCAAGAAGCGCCCACCCTCTCTCAAGCTACTATTTATCTTTCCCTACAAACTTTACGAGATGTGGGTTTAATCCGAGAAGTGTTGTTGGAGGAGGGGCGCTGTCGTTATGATGCGAATGTTGACCCTCATCATCATTTCCGTTGTCGTTGCTGTGGTAATATCGAAGATATTGCTTGGGATTCTTTCGCTAATCTTAGTCTTCACAAGTTGCGCTCTGGTTTGGATGGAGAGCGCTATGAGGTCATTGTAGAGGGTAAATGTGATCTTTGTGATTAAAAGTGTGTTTGGAATTATTTAGTCTCCTCTGGTGGGCAATGCCCACCCTACTAGGTCAGCGTGGGAGTGTCACGCTTTTTTCTCATGATGGCACCCACTCCTAACACTACCACACTACCTAAAATCATATTAGGTTCCGGTACAGGGATAGGTGGAGCAAATTCCAAGGTGATATTATCATTATTGGGTAAATTCCAAGTATATGATTGACTGCTATTAACTCCTAACGCATTAAAATTAGTACCGAGGAAAGTTAAGGCTCCATTAATTTCACTACCTGAAGAATTAGGAAGTTGAAGCCAATTTTGAATAAGACTAAAACCGAAGGGAGTACCACTAGCAATACCCGTAATACGCCCACCAGAACCAAAATTACTGGGACCGCTAATGCTAATGTTTTGGAAAAGAGGAGCGTTATTATCGGATTGTCCAGCAGTAAATCCGCCGGTGCTGGGGTTGAGGTCATTACCGAAAGCAATATTAGGATTTGGGGCTGAAAATCCAGTGGTATCGATAGAACCGGAGTAAGAAAAAACGACATCACCTCTTATTTCTTGCCCTGTGATGATAACAGCGCCCTCCGCCTCTGAACTAAAAATGGTGGAAGCAACCACAAAAGTAAAAGCTGTAATCAGACCGAAACTCTCATTTTTGTGGGCGATAAACGAAGACTTGAAATTCATTGATATTTTACTAAATTGTTTACGGTTAAATTGTAACTGTTTTTTAATGCTTATAATGATTAATTTTTCTATATATCAAGGGACGATTTTATATGGTGCAGTGGGAGGAATTGAAGTGGAAAAGGAGGCTTGATGGGGTGGAGGGCGCCCTCCACTTGTGCCACACTAGGATCAACAAGATCAAAGAAACAAAAACGCTAAATTTCTAGCCACTTTAGAATAAAGACGATGAAAGAATAAAGACTATGAATTACTGGTTTTCATCTTGACCCAAATACTTCTTTAAAAATTCCAATTCAATCTCTAAAATTTCCGCAATTTCTTCAAACTTTAAACCTTTTTTTCTCAATTTTTTTGCTGTCGTTAACTGTACTCTATTTTTAGCTTCTTTATATTCTGATGTTTCAGACTCATCTTTTGATGAAGAAAATAAACAATCAGAATAATAATTACTATAACTAATTGTACTACCATTATAAAAATTAAATCCATGACAATTAGTATTTTTTTGTTCTTTCAAAAACTTTTTAAAATTGTGTTTTTTGAGAGGTTTATGGAAAACTTGAGACAACAACTGAAAAAGCTCATAACCAACATCTTGAACATGACCTTTACTAAAACCATTAACATCCCCAATATCTGAATATTTCTGATTTTTTAGTGTACCTTCTAAGATTGAAAGTTGTAATTCAGTGAGTGGTTGACCTGTTTTTGATTGGACTTCTCTATTCACAAAATCTAAGGCTTCAGCAATATTTATGTCCATAAGTGAATCAGAAAAATACTTTTATGTCAGTTTGATCTATCTTAACAAGTTGATACAAATATCCTCCGTTTTTTCCGTATTTTTTTTGAGGAAAATTATTCTAGCATTAAATTTAGGTTTACTTGATTAGCAAATCATCATTAATATGAAGTATGAAATAGTAAAAGATAAACAGAAATCATATCGAGAGGAAAAAGCACAAACTTTAATAGAACAACCGAAATGGACTCTTGACGAAATAGCATTATCTCAAAATACTATTGATGGAATTTAAGAAATGATCGCTTATATCAAAAACAAAGATAAACTTTTGCTTGATTGGCAGTTTAATCGATTCTTGAAAACGGGAAACAGTTTAAGTGCTAACTTTTTTGGGCTTCCGGGTACTGGTAAAAGCATAACCGCAGAAGGAATTGCACACGAGCTGAAAATGTCCATAATGAAGTGTGATTACGGGGAACTTGAATCTTCTTTAGTGGGTGGCACGTCTGATAATTTACTCTCAATTTTTAAAACAGCAGAAGAAACCAATAGTTTACTATTTTTCGACGAAGCCGATGCGGTACTTAGTCGAAGAATCTCCAATTTATCACAAGCAGCCGATCATGGTGTTAATTCAGCAAAAAGCACTTTGCTAACTCTTTTGGACAAATTCAATGGAATTATTATTTTTGCCACGAATCTTTTTGACAATTATGATGATGCTTTTTTGAGAAGAATTCTTTTTAATATTGAGTTTTTCCCACCTGACTTAGAAATGAGAAAAAAACTATGGACTTTTCACTTATCGGAAAATGTACCTAAGCAAATAACGTATGATTTTTTAGCAGATATTAGTGACAATCTTTGCGGTGGCGACATAAAAAATATCACCATGAAGTTAGGTTTAAAGTTACTGACTGGCAAAGTAAATATTATTGATGAATCTCTCGTTAAAAATGAAATTCAAAATTATCAAGAAGTTAAATTACGGCATAAAAAAAAGCAATTTTTAGCTGAAACTTCAGTAAATGAATTTAACAATAATCATCATATTATAGAGGAATAATCTTATGCCGATACCCGTGATTGTTTGGTGGGTTGGAAGTGCCATTGGTGGTGCATTGGTTGGTGCAGCAATTACTTATTTCTGGGATTCCATCAGAGAATGGGCAAGTAGAATGCTTGATTATATTCTTAATGGAATTAATCAAGCGGTTGAAGTTACCAGTCAAGCCATTGTTTCTCTTATTAAAAATGGAGATAGTATTTTCAAACTGATTAAAGTTTATGTCATGGATAGAAACCGTAATGTAAGGGTTGAAAGCAGACGAGAAAATATTAATAAAAATGATGTACCAGAAGATATACTTGCCCAACTGGATGCACAAATGAATGATCAGTTGGATTTGTATAAATATGACACTTAGAAAATACTTTGTAAATCAATACAGTTAATCATGGAAAAACAAGAAAGTCTGCAAAAGAAATTCGGTAAATTATTTGATACGATTGCTCATATCCCCCAAAAATTTTCAGATGCAGTGGAAGAGGGATTGAAAGAGTCTTCTAATTTGATTTGTGTTAAAAATGGTTTGTTGGATTTTGATCTTGTCGAAGATGATATTAGATACATCCACAGGAATTTAAAAGCCAAAGGTGATAAAGTTCTTGGTAGTCGTCTTATTTTAGACGATGAAAATAATTTGATGGAAATTAGAACCTATACTGAAAAAAACAATCAGAACTTTTTAGTTAGCGTTGATGTGGAAGTTAAAGAAATTATTAATATTCCTGAAAATATACTCAACGAATTGAACAATAGTGGACGAGTGGAACTTACCATTAAACTATAACCACTTCATGAGGCTAATTTGTTGCTGATATAACGATTTAAACTAATATTTTCCTCTGTTGCCTCCCTCGCTAATTGGCGATGAAGTTCGGGGGGAATACGAACTAAAAGTTTGCCACTGTAGCTTTTTTCTGAAATCGGCTGGGGGATGGTTTCCCCGTTAATCTCCATATCTGCGATTACTTCTTTCACTAAGTTTGTAATACCTTCTAAGGCATGAATCATATTGACATCAAGATAAGATAAGCTGGGAAATTCTGCACATAATCCGACAAATTCTTGATCTTCCATTGACCAAATTACCCGATAACTATAGCGTTCATGGTTAATCATTGCTCATTTCCTCCATTTTTATAATCGCTTCTAATACTTGTTTGACTTGATAGACTTTGGCTTTGCCATTTTTTTCTTGAATATTGACACGGGGATCGCCTTGCCAAGGCGTTTTATACACCCGATGGCTTGTTCCTTGTTGTCTTGGCTTACCGAAATAGTGATCACATATTTTTGCTAGATCGTTAAATTTAACATTCTGGGGATTTTTTCTGATTTCAATTAATAGTTTCTCTATTTTTGTCACGGATTTATTTTTTATCCTATTATAGTATTACTATTAATACTATGACAAGAAATTTTAGTATATAAAAAGCGCACTCCACCCTTTTATACATTAATTATTTGGAGTAAATTAAGCACTACTCAACAACGATAATTTTCAACCTAAATGCTGGTAATCGATCAATACGTCTCACAAAAATTAATAATTAAATAACCCAAAATGTTTTATGGTAAGGGTTTGAAGGTCAAACTTTTTACTTGATAAATATGTCACAACCCACCATCGAATCAATTTTAAAAGAAAATAGAACATTTGCGCCCTCCACCGCATTCAGCGCCCGTGCCACCATATCAAATTGGCAACAATACCAAGAATTATACGAAAAATCATGCCAAGACCCCGTCAAATTTTGGGAAGAATTAGCCGAAACCGAACTAGAATGGTTTGAAAAATGGGATCAAGTGCTAGATTGGAGTAACCCCCCCTTTGCCAAATGGTTTGTTAATGGCAAAATCAACATAACCCATAACTGTTTAGATCGACACCTAAATACATGGAGACGTAACAAAGCCGCCATTATTTGGGAAGGAGAAAACGGCGATAGTCGCACTCTCACCTATGCCCAACTCCATCGAGAAGTATGCCAGATGTCAAACGTACTTAAACAGTTAGGCGTTAAAAAAGGAGATCGAGTAGGGATATATTTGCCCATGATTGTGGAGGGCGCTGTCGCCTTGTTAGCCTGTGCGAGAATTGGGGCAATTCATAGCGTAGTATTTGGCGGATTCAGCGCTGAAGCCTTACGAGATCGCCTTAACTCTGCTGAAGCTAAATTAGTTATTACTGCCGATGGCGGTTTTCGTAAAGATAAAGTAATTGCTCTCAAAGAACAAGTTGACCTTGCCTTAGCCGATAATCAAGCGCCCTCCGTCGAAAACGTTTTAGTCGTGCAACGTACCAAAGAAAAGGTACATATGGAAGCCGGGCGCGATCACTGGTGGCATGACTTACAAGTCGGAGTCAGCGCCCATTGCCCAGCAGAACCGATGGATAGTGAAGATGTACTATTTATTTTATATACCAGTGGCAGTACAGGAAAACCCAAAGGGGTAGTACACACCACAGGGGGTTATAATTTATATAGCCACATGACCAGTAAATGGGTATTTGACCTCAAAGATACCGATGTTTATTGGTGTACTGCTGATATTGGCTGGATTACGGGGCATAGTTACATCGTTTATGGACCACTTTCCAACGGCGCCACAACTGTCATGTATGAAGGAGTACCGCGCCCCTCCAATCTCGGTTGTTTTTGGGATATTATCGAAAAATATGGGGTTAATATCTTCTATACAGCGCCCACCGCCATTCGTGCCTTTATCAAAATGGGCGAACATCACCCAGCATCTCGTGACCTTTCTTCCTTACGTCTCTTAGGCACTGTGGGCGAACCCATTAACCCTGAAGCATGGATGTGGTATCATCGCATCATTGGTAAAGAAAAATGCCCCATCGTTGATACATGGTGGCAAACAGAAACAGGGGGAATCATGATTTCTGCCTTACCCGGTGCAACACCCACCAAACCCGGCTCGGCTACCCATCCCCTGCCCGGTATTCTCGCTGAGGTGGTGGATTTAGACGGCAACCCTGTTAAAGCTAACGAGGGCGGTTATTTGGTGGTAAAACATCCTTGGCCCGGCATGATGCGCACGGTATATGGCGATCCTGACCGTTTCCGCAATACTTATTGGGAACACATTGCCCCTAAAGATGGACAATATTTGTATTTTGCGGGGGATGGCGCGCGCCGGGACGAAGATGGTTATTTTTGGGTGATGGGACGTGTTGATGACGTAATCAACGTTTCTGGACATCGTTTAGGTACTATGGAGATTGAATCTGCGTTGGTGTCTCATCCTGCGGTGGCAGAGGCTGCCGTTGTGGGGAAACCTGACGAGGTGAAAGGGGAAGAAATCTGTGCTTTTGTCACCCTCGAAAATGGTTTTAGTGGTAATGATGATCTCGTGAAACAACTTAAAGCCCATGTAGTACAAGAGATCGGGGCTTTAGCTCGACCCGCAGAAATTCGCTTTACCGACGGAATGCCCAAAACCAGATCGGGTAAGATTATGCGCCGTTTACTCCGTAGCCTTGCTTCAGGTCAAGAAATTGTGGGCGATACTTCCACTCTGGAAGATCGTGGAGTTTTAGATAAACTGAGGGAGGGCGCTTAAATTTTAATGGTGGGCTTTTTTGCTCACCTTTGAATTTATAGGAGTATAGTGGATGGAATCTTATTTTATAAACTCTTAAATAATATCGTAAACAAAAAAAAATCTGCTATTTATGTTAGAAAATTCTAGTTATGATTTTTACGAACAACTTGAAAAAGCAATTCCCGATGAAAAATACACTATTGAGAACTTAAAGAAAAACTATAATTTTGCCAATTTAGAACATAAAATTGGAAAGGAAGAAAAAGCGGATGCTTATGATTCTATTTCTGGTGAGTGGTTAGAAATCAAAGTTGACTATACCACATATCCAAATCACTTTGTCGAAAGATATAGTTCTTTGGAAGATAAAAAATTAGGCGGTCCTTGGCAATATCTTCACAGAGGAGTTAAATATTATGTTTTCTTTTATAAGAAACTTGGTGATATTTATGTGTTTGAAACGCAAGCTCTTGTTATCAGAATAGAGACTTTACTGAAAAATAATATTATTTCTGATCATAATAATGGTGGGAAGGTAGAGCAAAGAAATGCTTATTATCATACCTACGGCTATAAAGTTAGCAAAAAACTTATTGATGATATTTGTATTTTAAAATTAAGTAATTGTTTTTAGCTTTAACTTTATGAATACTTTTACCGCAGTGATCAAAGAGGTTGATGGTTGGTGGATAGGTTGGATTGAGGAGGTGCCGGGGGTTAATTGCCAAGAAAAGACTCGCCCAGAATTAATAGAAAGTTTAAAAATTACCTTACAAGAGGCTTTAGAATTTAATCGACAAGAAGCAATTAATTCGGCGGATGGTAGTTATTTTGAGGAACAAATTGCTGTAAGTATATGAAAAGAAGTGAGCTTGTGCGTTATCTTCACTCTCAAGGATGTGAATTGTTGAGAGAAGGGGGTAATCATTCATGGTGGCATAATCCATCTCAAAACAAACGATCAGCTATTCCTAGACATAATGAAATCCCTGATATTCTTGCTAAGAAAATTTGTAAAGATTTAGGGGTAGTTTTTTTAAAATAAATAAATCGGGTAAAATCATGCGCCGTTTACTGCGTAGCCTTGCTTCAGGGCAAGAAATTGTGGGCGATACTTCTACTCTGGACGTGGAGTTTTAGATAAACTGAGGGAGGGCGCTTGATTAAGAGTAGGTTGGGTGGAGGCAGTGTTCAGCCCAAGAATCCACTCGCCTTTAGGCAGTGGAGTTATCAATCGGTCTAACTTAGGTAAATACGATAAGATAGTAAATGAATTTTAACTAAAAAAATTGTAGTGGAAGTAACGTTTTTAGGTACAAGTTCAGGTGTACCAACAAAATCTAGGAATGTGTCCAGTGTTGCCTTACGTCTGACTCAAAGAGGTGAAATCTGGCTATTTGACTGTGGGGAAGGTACTCAACATCAAATTTTGCGCAGTGACTTAAAAACCTCTCAATTAAAAAAAATTTTCGTTACCCATATGCACGGGGATCACATTTTTGGTTTAATGGGCTTATTAGCTAGTTGCGGTTTGGGCGCCCATGCTGAAAACATCGAAATTTATGGACCTCCGGGTTTAGATGCTTACCTCAAGGCATCTATGAAGTATTCTTGTACTTATTTTCCTTATGGTGTTCATTTTAACACCGTTTCTCCGGGGGTAGTTTATGAGGATGATGATTATATTGTCACCACTGAAATGTTAAAACATCGAGTTACTGCTTTTGGTTATCGAGTTAGTGAAAAGGATAAAGCCGGTAGGTTTGATGTGGAAAAAGCCCAAAAAATGGGGATTCCCTCTGGTCCTCTTTATGGTAAGTTAAAAAAAGGTCAAACCGTTACCCTTGATGATGGGCGCCGGGTGAAGGGCGCTGATTTATGTGGAGAAACAGAAATAGGCAGAAAATTTGTCTATTGCACTGATACAGTATTTTGTGAAAGCGCCATTACCCTTGCGGAAAATGCTGATGTTTTAATTCACGAAGCAACATTTGCCCACCAAGACGCACAGATGGCTTTTGAAAGGATGCACTCTACCACTACCATGGCGGCACAAGTAGCTTTAGCCGGCAATGTTAAACAGCTGATAATGACTCATTTTAGCCCTCGTTACGCTCCAGGTAATACTCTGCAATTAAGAGATTTATTGAAAGAGGCTCAAGCTATCTTCCCCAATACTATTCTAGCCTATGATTTTCTCACTTATGATATTCCTCGCCGTTTACCAGCTAAAATTGAAGTATAAATTATGTCTTAATAATTTGCTGGAATATAGTAATAATGGTATGAATTATTTTCTGAGCAGATAGATTCATATTTTTAATATAAGAATAATGTTATCAATTGTTAATTAATTGATGTGCTTGGTTGACTCCTTGCCATAAAAGAGCCGGTATATCTTCCAAATGACAAGAATTAGTTTGATTTTCTAAAGCTGAAAAAGTTTCATTTAATAACTTTCGGGCTTGACTGCCAAACGCAATCCCTGCCACAATATCACCGCTTAATCCCAAAGAAGAAACTTTTTCAGCAGTATGCTCGTTAGTACCTCCAGCCAATTGAATATAGCCTAAAAGATTGATCTTTGCCAATTCTTGAGCATATTTGATGGTTAAATGAGTTGTACCTTTACCGATGTCACCACTCATAGAGCGCCCGTCAACTTGCCAGATTAATGGCGTGCTTAGGGGTTGAATTAATTGAGCAATTTTGCTTAAATAATTTGTAGCAGTGGGAGTGTAAGCACAACTAATGGCAATTAATTGTAATTTAGGAAGATAAGGAGTAATTTTTTCCCACAATTGACAAAAATTTTCCCAATGAAGGGGGTGAGTGTGAATTTCCAGCGCCCCTATGGGTAAATAATCTAACCAAGATAAAACTTCTTCCATAGAAATGAGGTGATTTTGAGCTTCAATTAAACCATAGGGGCAAATGGGCAGACAGCGCCCACAACCGTAGCATAATTGCTCAACGACTCCAGTAAATTTGATTGCTTCAGTAGGGCAAATGTCGAGGCAAGGGCGCTGACAATCAGAAGGGCATAATTGAGCATTAAACAAAGCCTTACGGAAATGAAGGTCTTCACCGTCATTAACACTTACCATTAATAGAGGTTGTCTGGGAGTATAACCTTTAGACGTGGCTTCAGTAAAATACTTTTTAGCCACTGTAATGCCATCCCAAGCCGACTTAATCACGGCTTCATCCGCAGCAACATCAACACAGTTAACACCTGCTAAACTATAAGCTAAAGCCAAATTGCGCACCGATGGAATATCCTGATAACTAGCACCACAAATCAACTTACGCCATTCACCCTTTTGCAAAGAAGTTAAATAATTCTCGTCAATCAACCAGCCTACTCCTTGAAAATGTTATACTGATTGTAACCAGTTTAACCAAAATCTTTAACCTGTATCACCTTCTCCCTATCTCCCTTTCACACGATGAATCAACTTTTAACCCTTAAAAATTTACCCATTAACACTTCTGCAATTATCAGTTATATCGAAGAGAAATCCCTCGATCCACTTTTGAAAAATCGTCTGGAAGCCATGGGTTTTATTACTGGTAATACAGTGAAGGTATTACGTAAATCTTGGGGGGGAAGCCCCTTACAAATACAAGTAGGTTTAACCACTTTGGTAGCGGTGAGGGGCGCTGAAGCTGATTTAATCATTTGTAATTTATATCTGTAGTTTAGACTAAGTTCTTGTGCAAAATTAAAGGATTAGTACCTATAATTTCAATAAAACTGGAAGATAAAAAGAAAATCTTAAAATCAAGAGATAAATAAAGTTATCGAGTAATAATGAAACTATGATTTCATTATAATTATCTTATGGTTTCCATGAATTGGCAAGAATTACAAAATGGTTCAGATATTAGAGGAGTAGCTTTAGAAGGAGTAGAAGGGGAAAAAGTTAATCTAACTCCTTCCATTGTTAATATTTTAGGGAAAAGTTTTACTTATTGGTTAACCCAGCGCCCTTCACCGTCACCAAACAATCTCGTAATTGCCATCGGTAGAGATAGTCGTTTATCGGGAGAAAGTCTCTCTCAGGCTTTAGCAGAAGGCATTACAGAGTTAGGCGCAACGGTATATGATTTTAATATAGCATCCACACCGGCTATGTTTATGAGTACTATTTTAAGCGATTGGAATTGTGATGGGGCAATTATGTTAACTGCCAGTCATTTACCTTTTAATCGTAATGGCTTGAAATTTTTTACCAAACAAGGAGGATTAGATAAACAAAATATTACGGAAATTCTCTCTTTGGCAGAAGCAAATAATTTTGTTTTAAACAGTGAAAAAGGCAAAGTTATTCAGCGTGATTTTATTTCAGTTTATGCTGATTTATTTGTGGATAAAATTAGAAAAAGTGTTAATCATCCTATTAATTTTCAGCAACCGTTAACGGGTTTACATATCGTTGTGGATGCCGGAAATGGCGCTGGAGGTTTCTATGGGGAAAAAGTTTTAAAACCGTTAGGTGCTGATATTTCTGGTAGTCAATTTTTAGAACCTGACGGCAATTTTCCTAATCATATTCCTAACCCTGAAAATGAAGAGGCAATGGCTTCTATTGTTAAAGCAGTAACAGAAAATAAAGCTGATTTTGGTATTATTTTTGATACTGATGTGGATCGATCGGGCGCTGTTGATAGTCAAGGAAAAGAAATCAATCGTAATCGCTTAATTGCTTTAATTTCTGCCATCATTTTACAAGAATATCCTCATTCTACCATCGTCACTGATTCCATTACTTCTGAAGGTTTAACTAAATTTATTGAATCGGAATTAGGAGGTAAACATCATCGTTTTAAAAGAGGTTATAAAAATGTTATTAACGAGGCTTTACGGTTAAATAACGAGGGAATCAAGTCTCATTTAGCCATTGAAACCTCTGGACATGGTGCGCTAAAAGAGAATTATTTTCTTGATGATGGGGCTTATTTGATCACTAAAGTTTTAATAAAACTTGCTCAATTAAAGTTAGAAAATAAAGATTTAATTGATTTAATCAGTAGTTTAGAAGAACCATTAGAAAATACTGAAGTTAGAATTAAAATAACTGCTGATAATTTTAAAGAATATGGCAATAAAATTATTGAGGAACTAGCGCCCTTCACCGCAACCCAAAAAGATTGGAAAATTGTACCTAATAATTATGAAGGTATTAGAATTAGTTGTAATTCAGAGGAAGAAAAAGGGTGGTTTTTGTTGCGTTTATCACTCCATGATCCTGTAATTCCTGTTAATATTGAATCAGACGTAAAAGGGGGAATTGAGAAAATTTCAGCGCCCCTCAAACAATTTTTAACACAATTTAATGAGTTAGAAATCCCTGCTAACTGGTAGTAAAAATAAGCCCCTCTCCTGTGGGAGAAGGGTTGGGGTGAGGGTAATAAAATCAACTGCAAATTAAGAACATCTGTACTTATTAAGGTCGATACCTGCTTCTTTCGCCATAAGAGTGAGGCTTTTGGTGTCTAAAGTTTTAATAGCCTTAGTAGATAAACGTAATCTAACAAAACAATTACCTTCCGCCCACCATACTCTTTTATCTTGGAGGTTAACGTGTTGTAATCTTTTGGTGCGACGGTGAGAGTGAGACACCGCAAAACCATTATTTGCTCTTTTTCCTGTCAAATCGCATACACGAGCCATAAATTGATCTCCGATTTTATTATAATGATTTAATTTAGTCAGCAACCTAATATTGTACTAAGATTTACCCTTAATTAGCAACAAATCCAATGGACAATTGATAATGGATAATTGATAATAGGTTAAAAAGGCAAAGGGCAAAGAAAATTATTATCTCATAATTCATAATCCATAATCTCCCTTTCTCCCTTTCTTCCTCTCAACAGAGTATCTAAAATTATGACAATGAAAAAACCAGCGCCCTCCATCGCTATCATCATGGGAAGTGACTCCGACTTACCCACCATGAAAAGCGCCCTCCAAATATGCGAAAAATTTGGCGTAAATTATGAAGTAGAAATCGTTTCTGCCCATCGCACACCATTAAAAATGGTAGAGTATGCCAAAAACGCTCATCATCGGGGTATCAAAGTTATTATAGCAGGGGCGGGGGGCGCTGCTCATCTCCCCGGCATGGTAGCCTCCCTCACCCCATTACCTGTCATTGGAGTACCAGTGCAAACAAAACAACTACAAGGATTAGATTCTCTTTATTCCATTGTGCAAATGCCGAGAGGAATTCCTGTGGCTACCGTTGCCATCGGTAACGCCGAAAATGCAGGATTACTAGCCATTAGAATTTTAGCCTCACAGCAACCCGAATTGTTAGCAAAAGTTCAAGACTATAGCGAGAAACTAAGAGAAATGGTAGAAGAGAAACAAGAAAAACTCAATCAAATGGGTTATGAAAAATATTTGAGGGAATATTTGTAAGAAAAACCAACTCAAATCAAAATCTGAGATAAGATATAGTTTGATCATTTTTTCATCACTCTTCCATTATCCTTCAGGAGGTCTTCATCATAACTATGACTAATGGTAATTCTCGTAATCTCAAGAAAAGAGTTAAGTCACCGCAACCCCAAATCGAAGAAATGGGGTTTATGATGGAAGATGAAATCGGGCGCCTTGAAGATTTAATCCTCGATAATCTTACTATTCCCATTTTACGCAAAATATTAATTGATGAAGACCGAGTCATGAATCAAATTGATGTGATTAGGATGAATATACCTGATTGCATCAAACAAGCTCAAGAAATTTTGCAACAAAGAGACCAAATTATCATTGAAGCACAAAATACTGCCCGAAAAAGTATCGAAATGGCAGAAAGAAGGGCTGAACAAATTGTCAATGAATCCGTGTTAATGCGCCAAGCTAGGAAAGAAGCAGAAAAAATTACCCAAAAAGCCATACAAGAAACTGACGAATTACGTCATCAAACTCAGTTGGATATTACCAACAAAAGAGAACAGTTTTTACAGGAATCCATTAGGATGAAACAAGATGCAGAAATCAAAGCTCAAGAGTTACAAAAACAAGCGGATGATTATGTAGATAATGTACTTTTAGATTTGGAAAAAACCATCGCTAAAAGTTTAAGTGTCATTCAAACTACCAACAGAAATAGACAAAACCCTCAATAAGGTTTTTTAAAATAATTTTTCATCAAAAAAATTATTTTTTTTCTAAAAGCAAATATCCTCACTTTTAAATCAAAAAAAATTGATATATGATCATAGTTTATAAAAAAAGATGATTCTGCTAAAGTCTTCAATTTATAAACCTAATTCATAATTCATAATTCATAATTCATAATTAGTTAATGGATATATCCCCAATTTTTCTCACCTTAACAATATTAGCTTTAACCTTAATCGCTTTCGTTTTAGAATGGCTACCCATTGACTTAACCGCTTTATCCGTGACAATTATTTTGATGCTATGCGGTTTAGTTTCTCCACAAGAAGGTATTTCTGGTTTTGGTAACTCTGCCACCATTACAGTCATGGCAATGTTTATTTTAAGTGCAGGTTTAACTAAAACAGGCATTTTAAATGTGGTGAGAGATTGGTTAATTAAGTGGGGAGGTTATCATCCTAGCCGACAAATTTTTGTTATGGGTGGTATTGTCGGTTCCATTAGTGCTTTTATTAATAATACCGCAGTAGTGGCGATTTTTTTACCCATTATTGAACAGTGGAGTAAACAAACAAAAACTTCTGTTTCTAAGTTATTAATCCCTCTTTCTTTTGCTACCATATTGGGGGGGTTAATTACCTTAATTGGTACTTCTACTAATATTTTAGCTAGTGGTGTAGCGGTACAATTAGGTTATCCTGAATTTACTATTTTTCAATTTACCAAATTAGGTTTACCAGTATTTATCATTGGTTTAATTTATCTAAGTGTCTTTGCCCCAAAAATTTTACCAGCGCACAAACCCCCCGGCGGAGAATCTTTGAGCGATGATTATGAAATGAGAGAATATGTCAGCGAAATGATTATTCCCCCAAAATCTAGCTTGATTGGGGAAACTTTGCGCAGTAGTCAAATTCAAAGAAAATTTGATTTGGATGTTTTGGAAATTATCCGCAATGATACTCATTTTGCGCCCCCCCTCGCTGATAAAATTTTATCGGTGGGAGATATATTATTAGTCAGAAGTAGCCGTGTTAATTTGTTAAATATAAGAGATGAAAAAGGCGTAGAAATTCTTGCTGATTTTAAATTCAGTTCTCAAAATTTAGAAGATAATAATAATATTGAACAAGAAAAAATTGCTGAGGTTTTAATATTATCAAATTCTCGCTTAATTGGGTCAACATTAAAAGATATTAGATTTCGTCAGCGTTATAATGGAACGGTTTTAGCCATTCGTCGAGGACAAGAATTAATTAGAGAAAGATTAGGGAAAACCCCTTTAAAATTTGGCGATTTATTATTAATTCAAGCACCAAAAGAAAGTTTTATCGGCTTACAAACTACCAGAGAGTTATTAGTGTTAGAGGAAAAAAATAGAGAGGGATTAAGAATAAATAAAGCGCCCTTCGCCCTAGCTATAGTTATCGGTGTTGTGTTGATAGCAGCGCTGGATATTATGCCTATTTTAGTTAGTAGTTTAATGGGAGTCGTATTGATGGTGTTAACTGGTTGCCTCAAACCCGGTGAAATATATGGCAACGTGCGCTGGGATATAATCTTTTTGTTAGCTGGATTAATCCCTCTCGGTATCGCTATGGATAATTCTGGCACAAATCAATGGTTAGCCGAGCAACTTTTACAAGTCGCAGGAAACTTCCCCCCCTATGGCATACTGGTGTTATTTTACATTGCCACAGCCATCTTAACAGAGATATTATCCAATAACGCCTCAGTGGTTTTAATGATACCCATTGCCGTCAAAGTAGCTGAAACCATCGGTTTAAACCCCCTAGCCTTTATGTATGCTGTCACCTTCGCCGCTTCCAATAGCTATCTAGCGCCCATCGGCTACCAAACCAATACCATGGTATATGCACCCGGAGGGTATCGATTTTTAGACTATACTCGTCTTGGTTTACCCATGACTATTACTTTTAGCTTTTTAATACCATTTTTGATTATTCAACTTTATGGACTTTAATTCGCCTAATAATTGTCCATTATCAATTTCTTTTTACAACATTACATTTTCAGCAACCCCTAATTAACCCTTATTTATTTTACAAAAAATTGTCGCAATTTGAGAGGTAATTCAGGATGACTTTTTAATAAATTAAAAAGATAAAAAATTACAACAATTAATAAACATAAATTACTGAGGTTAATATAAGTACCAATAATTTGATTAGCACTCCAACCGCCATAATCATTTAAAATGTTTAAATCACCACCCGAATCACCTCTGCCACCCCATAAAGTTCCCCAAGGAATATCAGCTTTTCCTACCTTAATACTATGCCACTTTACAAAACTACTACAAAAAGTAATTGCTCCAATAATTACCGCACCAAAACGCCAAAAATCCCAGTAAAACTTCTCAGGTAAACGCCAGTAAAAAGCAATAATTAATAAAGTGCTTAAATAAAATTCTCCCCCAATTCCGCCCCATGCCATTAAGATTGTATAACCACGATAGCCCACCATCCAAGTTAAAATAAATTGAATAATAGCAAAAATCACACAGACAATCATGGTACTTTTTTTATCTTCTTTCCAACCGTTATAAAAAGTTAAACCAATTAAAAATAAAATACCAAAATAGACAAAATTAGACTTTTCTAAAGCAGTAATAGTAGCACCAAAAGTAATCATGGCCCGATACCCCGAAAACCAAGCAATAGTGGCGTGCCCAAATTCATGAATCCACATTCCTATAAACCAAGTTAAAAAATTAGCAAAACTCATACCAAAAGCAATTAAAAAAGCAATAGGAATAAAATATGTATTGGTTTTCCTTTCTGCTTCACTTAATAAAATTTCTCCATTATTGCTATAATTTTCACCTTTTTTAAAATTAATTTCTTCTTGCCAAAAATAGCTATTATCAGATTTTAGAGCATAAATTTTAATCAAATTTTGTTGAATAGTAGAATCAGATTTAAGACTATGGTAAATTAAATTAATTGCTGTATTTTTTTTATGTTTAGGACAGTTTTTAATTAAAATTTCTAAATCAGTAAAATTAGCCCTTACTTTTACTTTAAAATTACTTCCTCGTAAATTATGATTAAGTTTTTTAGCAATATCTAACTCATAACTTTTTTGTTTAAGTTTTTCCTGTTGTTCTTGTTGATAATAATAATAATCTGAAAGTATTTTATAAGCCTGTTTTATTAACTCTAATTCCTGTTTTTCACCCTGTTTGAGTCGATTTCCTAAAAATTTAAAATAATGCTGTTCAATTTCCGCCAAATTAGTATTAGGATCAAGCTCTAAAATTTGATAACATTCCTCAATAGTTAAATCCTTCATATTAATTTACCAATATTGAAATTTTTAAAATTTTATCTCATAACTAATGGAAGATTACTGTATTTTTGCTATGTCTTATTTTAATAGTCTGTAATTTTCGACTACATCGGAATAACATAATTCTTCATTAATTTAACAGAATTGCCTAATCAAATTCAAGAACATATGAAACAATGGCGTTGCTGATTTTAAATATGTTTTTGCTTGGGTAGGGAATAGGGAGTAGTCATAATATTTTGAGTGTTATACCAATTCCCGTTTTGGTGAGGTACAAAAATTTTCGTTGAAAGGCAATTAAAAAAAGTACCTCATCATGATGAAAAACGCTATATATATTTGCTGTAATTCATTAATGTTTCATACTACAATTCAGTAACGCCAAAACAATTACCGCCAGAGAGGTTCATTATGAAAGCGTCAGTTATAAACATAATAAACGGGCGTGGAGGGACTCGAACCCCCGACCTGCTGATCCGTAGTCAGCCGCTCTAATCCACTAAGCTACACACCCTTAATTTAGGCACTCATCTATATTAACAAATAACTTTTCAAAGTGCAAGAATTTCGATTACCAATGATTTAGGTAAAGAATTTGTTATAATTATTAATTAGTTTTAGCAATATTTTACCCCCAAAGCGAGAAAAAATCGTGACTGTGAAACCTGACTGGCTGAGAGTAAAAGCACCTCAAATTGAAAGAGTAGGTAACGTTAAAGATATACTAAGAGATTTAAATTTAAACACTGTTTGTGAAGAAGCCTCTTGCCCGAATATTGGGGAGTGTTTTAATGCTGGTACGGCTACTTTTTTAATTATGGGTCCTGCTTGTACTCGAGCCTGTCCTTATTGTGATATTGATTTTGATAAAATTCCTCGTGGATTAGATGCCACTGAACCTTTAAGATTAGCCGAGGCTGTGAAACGTCTTAATCTCAGTCATGTCGTCATTACCTCCGTTAACCGTGATGATTTACCGGATGGGGGCGCTAGTCAATTTGTATCTTGTATTGAGGAAACCCGGCGCCTTTCACCCCACACCACCATCGAAGTTTTAATTCCTGATTTATGCGGTAATTGGGCTGCTCTGGCAACAATTTTACAGGCTCAACCAGAAGTTTTAAATCACAATACTGAAACCATTCCTCGTCTGTATCGGAAAGTGCGCCCTCAAGGAGATTATCAACGCTCACTAACTTTATTAGAAAAAACTCGCCAACTTAGCGCCCGTGTCTATACAAAATCAGGCATTATGGTAGGTCTAGGGGAAACTGATCAAGAAGTAAAACAAGTAATGGCAGATTTAAGGACAGTGGATTGTGATATTCTCACCATTGGGCAGTATCTGCAACCTTCAGCACATCATTTAGAAGTAAAACAATTTATTACTCCCCAACAGTTCAAAAATTGGCAAGAATATGGGCTGGAATTGGGCTTTTTACAGGTAGTTTCATCGCCTCTCACCCGTAGCTCTTATCATGCCGGTGAAGTGCGCCGTTTGATGAAAATTTATCCTCGTGATTGATTAATCAATTGACATAAATTCGTAGGGGTTGAACATTGTTCAACCCACATTATTCAAATAACCTTATTCAAAAAAATCGGATAATTACCTATTAAAAGAGAATATCTTCGCCCTACACCCACCGTGTAATGAATTACACGGCTAATGACCCGATCGTTCAATAAATTGAACTAAGATTATTTTTAATTAATTTATAAGTCATTAAACGAACTTGATATTAAATAGACTACACGAGGATAGTAAAACCTCATAATTGTCAATTATCCATTGTCAATTGTCAATTTGCCCTTCAGCGCCCTTCACCTTTACCCATAGACTCTTGATAAATAGCATAGAGTAAAAAAATAATCCCTAAATTAATACATACATCAGCAATGTTAAAAACAGGGAAATTAATTAAACGAAAATCGAAAAAATCCACCACATAACCGAATAAAAAACGATCCATACCATTACCCAGCGCCCCTGACAAAATAAAACCATATCCCACTTGCTCAAAAGTAGTTAATTTTTCTCGCCATCCATAAATAATTAAAGCCAAACTAACAAAAAGAGATAACCACCGTAACCAAACAGCGCCTCCCGTAAAAAAACTGAAAGCAGCGCCCGTATTTTTGACATAAGTAAAATGAAAAATATCAGGAATTAAAGCCCAAGAATCTCCTATATTGGGGAAAGTTGCCACCGTCCAAAACTTAGTAACTTGATCTAAAATTAAACCAATAATTGCCACTAACCAAAACCAATCATTTTTATTCATTTTAGAGCCTAATAAAACAAAATAAGTCTAACTAAAAACGCCAAAATTGCCATCACGCAAATAATCGCTATTTGAGCAAAAAAAGGAGACATAGAATATAAACTAATTGCATCAAAAAAATAATTTTCTGCTAGTTCTATTCCCAAAAAAGGAGCAATTAAAGTATAGAAAAAAAGATAAACTATACCACAAAAATGAATTGCTAATAAACCAACAAAAGCGCTAATAACAAACAATTCTAATCGTCTTTTTCCCGGTAACGACAGAAAACCGCATAGCCAAGCACCCGGAATAAAACCTAAAATATAACCGAAAGTCGGTTGCTGTAAATACTCAAAAGTTCCACCCTGATAAAACACAGGTAATCTAAATAAACCCAAAATGACATAAGCAATTTGAGCATAAGCTCCAGCATTTTTTCCCCCAACACAACCAGTAAAAAAAACCCCCAATAATTGATAAGTAATACCCAAAGAAGTAGGGTTTAAATCTTCTATTTTTGTACCAGAAGGAATCACTAAAAAAACTTCTACAAAAGTACCAAAAACTGTGAGCATTAACCCCGTTAATGCCCAAATAAATTCATGAATCCCATTAATTTTTGATGGTGATAAATCTTTTCTAGTCAATGGATTTAGTTTGATAAGGAATTGGAGCATCTCCCCCTTGTAAGCCTAAAGATTTTAGCATAGCTTGATCCTGATCAGGAGATTGTCCGAGAGTAGTAAGATAATTACCAATTAACATAGCATTAATTCCTGCCATCAACCCTTTTTCTTGCCATTCTCCCATCACCGCTTCTCTACCTCCGGCATAGCGTAAAATTTGCTGAGGCAAAATAAAACGAAATAAAGCAATGGCTTTTAACGCTTCCATAGGAGTTAATTTTTTTACACTTCCTAAAGGAGTGCCTTCTCTGGGATTAAGTAAATTAATCGGCACGGATTCCACTTCTAATTCCTTGAGAGAAAAAGCTAAATCAATTCTATCCTGCCAACTTTCTCCCATGCCCATAATACCACCGGTACAGGCTTGAATGCCTACTTCTTTCAGATTTTTCACTGTATCAACTCGATCTTGCCAAGTATGAGTAGTAACTATGTTCTCATAAAAATTGGCAGAAGATTCCAGATTGTGATTATAGCGAGTAACTCCAGCATCTTTGAGAGCTTGAGCTTGTTCTTTGGTAACTTCTCCTAACGCACAGCAGGGTTTAACGTTGGTTTCCTCAATAATCTGTTTGACAGTGGCTAAAACTTCTTCAAATTCATTACTTTTGGGGCTATTGTACTTGATACCGCGCCCTTGAGACACAAGACAAAATCTTTTCGCCCCGGCTTTTTCGGCTGCCTTGGCATATTCTAAAATTTCTTCTCTAGTTTTTATGCCATATACTGGGGAATCTTTACCCTGATGATGCACAGATTGAGAGCAAAAACTGCAATTTTCGGAACAATTCCCAGATTTAATGTTAACGATACTACACAAATCAACTACGTTACCGCAACAGGCACGACGAATGGCATCGGCATTTTCGCACAGTAAAAGGATATTTTCCTCTCCTTCAATTTCGGTAATTTTTAGTGCTTCTTCTCTGGTAATTGTACCACCATTGATAATACGTTCACCAAGCGCCCTCAACCATTGACTTAAATAATCGTAATCATTAGTAAAGGTGTGATTTTGTTCTGATAATGGTTTTGTTGCCGTATTTACCACTGTATGCCCTCTAATTTTTAGTCAATATCAAATTATACCAGTTTGCTGACTAATGAACTAAGTTAAGCTTAAAAGTAGGTATCAAAATTCTTTGCCCTCACCCCCAACCCCTCTCCCAACCGCAGGGGATTTTCAAAGTCAGGATCAAAATTGATTTGTTTTTGACAAGAAGACAATATAAGGATGATCCCCCCCAACCCCCCTTAAAAAGGGGGGAGATTCAGGGAGACAGGAGGATTTTTTACTATTAATTGATTTATTAGTAGTTAAAAACCTCTGAATTTCAGATTATTGGCTAGTTTGAGAAACTAACATTTTTGAGAATGAAAACGCCCTGCTCCCATAGGAGAGGGGAGAATTATTTTCTATTAAATTCTCACAAATCAGAACGGATTGCTATAAATTCAACAAAAATGGTAGCGCCCGTCACCGTAGTTTTTTCTTCCGTCAATCCAGCCATGATAAACTGTTGTAAGTCATTAGCACTAAGGGGCCAAGGGGGGCCGGAGGGCGCTTCTTCACTAGGTCGTAAATTAGTTAATACCAGTAATTTTCCTTGAGGTTTAACTAACTGAGCAATATTATTAATTACTTCGGTTCTAAAATCGAGGGGCAAGGCTTGAATAGTACGACATTCCCACACAAGGTCAAATTCTTGTAACCAAGCAGGGCAAGGATTTAAAATATCTCCTGTTTGATAATTAACGGTAGAATTGGGGAAACGTTGACGACACCAATCAATGGCAGAAGGAGAAATATCAAAAGCAGTGGTTTGATAACCAGCTTCAGCGATGGCTTGGGCATCATCTCCCAAACCGCAACCAATCACTAAAGCTTTTTTCTCTTCGGTATTAACTTGTTGTTTTAACCACTGGGTGAGGGGCGCTGGAGCGCTTAAATTTGCCCAAGGAATTTTTTGAGGGTCAAAATTTGCCCCTGCATACAAAGGTTCAAACCATCCCGACGGTTCATTTTGTGCTAGAGAATCTGTTACTAAATTTTTAATATTCATTGAATTAGACTGGATTAATATTACTTATTTTACTTCGTGGCACATGGTAGAGAATCTCGAACTAGGGACTTTTAGCAAAAAATGCCAAGTCATGAAGTTTTATTGCAAAAGGTCAAGAAAAAATTGCCAAAAATGGCATCATCGGTAATGATCAATAGTGTTTTAAAGCATTTATATTTTAAATTTATTACCCCAATTTAACCAAAAGAGAAGATGAATATTGTTGTAGTAGGTCTTTCCCACAAAACGGCTGCTGTTGAGGTAAGAGAAAAATTAAGTATTCCTGAAAATAGAATCGAGGAATCTATCCAACATTTATTAACTTATCCTCATATTGAAGAAGTTGCCATTATCAGCACTTGTAATCGTTTAGAAATTTATGCAGTAGTATTGGAAACTGAACAGGGTGTTAAGGAAATTAGTCAATTTTTAGCAGAAATCGGTCATATTTCTTTACCGCAGTTACGCCGACATCTTTTTATTCTTCTCCATCAAGATGCTATTCGTCACCTCATGAGAGTATCTGCCGGTTTAGAAAGTTTGGTTTTAGGGGAAGGTCAAATTCTCGCTCAAGTTAAAACTACCCATAAGTTAGCTAATAAATATAAGGGTATGAGTCGATTATTAGATCGTTTATTTAAACAGGCTATCAGCGCTGGTAAACGGGTGCGCACGGAAACGAATATCGGCACGGGCGCTGTTTCCATTAGCTCGGCGGCGGTGGAATTAGTGGATACTAAAGTAGATAATCTTGCTAGTTTTAAAATCTCTATTATCGGTGCGGGAAAAATGTCTCGTCTTTTGGTACAACATCTTGCCTCTAAAGGGGTAGAAAATATTGCCATTGTTAATCGCTCCACCCAGCGCGCGCAAGAGTTAGCAGAAAAATTTCCCCAAGTTAATATAACAATTCATCCTTTGGCAGAAATGATGATGATTGTAGCACAGTCTGATTTAGTGTTTACCAGTACCGGCGCCCTCCACCCCATTTTAACCAAAGAAAATCTAGCGCCCCTCACCCCTACCAATACTTTGATGTTAGTGGATATTTCTGTCCCTCGTAATGTATCCAGTGATGTTACAGAATTAGATTTTATTCAATCTTACAACGTGGACGATTTGAAAGCCGTAGTCGCCCAAAACCATGCCACTCGCCGAGAAATGGCACGGGAAGCAGAAGCGTTATTAGAGGAAGAAATTGAATCCTTTGAATTGTGGTGGCAATCTTTGGAAACCGTACCCACCATTAGCTGTTTACGCACTAAAATTGAGAGTATCAGAGAGCAAGAATTAGAAAAAGCGCTTTCTCGTCTCGGTAGTGAATTTGGCGAAAAACATCAAGAAGTCATCGAGGCTTTAACTAGAGGAATTGTTAATAAAATCTTACATGATCCCATGGTGCAGTTGAGGGCGCAACAAGATATTGAAGCGCGCCGTAAAGCCTTACATACTTTACAGACGCTTTTTAACCTCGAAATCACCGAACAATATACAGCCTAATCTGGAGACAGGGAGACAGGGAGACGGGGAGACAGGGAGACGGGGAGACGGGGAGGAATGGGAAGATTATGAATTATGAATTATGAAATAATAATTTCCTTTGCCCTTTTAACTTTGCCCTTTTAAAACCTTTGCCCTTCATTATTGCCTTTTTTGATCACCCCCAAAATAGTAGGCAAAATCTAGGGTAAAATTATTTTTTACCTCTACGATGTCTATTATTAAAAATGACTAAATTTGTATTTGTTACTGGTGGTGTAGTATCGAGTATCGGCAAAGGAATTGTCGGGGCGAGTTTAGGGCGTTTACTCAAATCTCGTGATTATTCGGTCTCAATTCTCAAGTTAGACCCTTATATTAACGTTGATCCGGGGACAATGAGTCCCTATCAACACGGAGAAGTATTTGTTACCGATGACGGCGCCGAAACTGACTTAGATTTAGGACATTATGAACGTTTTACCGATACTTCCAGCTCTCGTTTAAATAGTGTCACCACTGGTTCAATTTATCAAGTGGTAATTAATAAAGAAAGACGAGGTAATTATCAGGGCGCTACAGTGCAAGTAATCCCCCATATTACCAACGAAATCAAAGAAAGAATCCATCGAGTGGCTAAAAATAGTCGTCCAGACGTGGTCATCACAGAAATTGGTGGTACCGTGGGAGATATTGAATCTTTGCCATTTTTAGAAGCAATTCGCCAACTGCGGAAGGATGTAGGGCGCGATAACGTCTTATACTTACACGTTACCTTAATCCCTTGGATTCCGGCGGCGGGGGAATTGAAAACCAAACCGACTCAACATTCTGTCAAAGAGTTAAGATCATTAGGTATTCAACCGGATGTTTTAGTGTGTCGTTGCGATCGCCCCATTCCTCAGGGTTTAAAGGATAAAATCGCCGAGTTTTGCGATGTGTCAGCAGAAGCTGTTATCACCTCTTCCGATGCTAGTAGTATTTATGAAGTACCTTTAATTTTAGAAAAAGAGGGATTAGCCGAACAAGTTTTAAAGATATTGAGATTAGAAAATCGTTCTCCCGATTTGAGTAAATGGGAAAATTTGGTGGATAAAATGAAACATCCTGAGCATAGGCTCAAAATTGCTATAGTGGGCAAATATATTAAACTTAATGATGCTTATTTATCGGTGGTAGAGTCTTTGATTCATGCAGGAATCCATGCCCAAACGGAGATAGAAATTTTTTGGGTGGATGCAGAAGACATTGAAATTAATGACACTGAAAAATATTTAGGAGGTGTTGATGGGGTAATTGTGCCGGGTGGTTTTGGGCATCGTGGGGTAGATGGTAAGGTTAAAGCGATTCAATTTGCTAGGGAAAATCAACTGCCTTTTTTAGGTTTATGTTTAGGGATGCAGTGTAGTGTCATTGAATGGGCGCGTAATGTGGCTCAATTAGAGAAGGCGAATAGTGCAGAATTTGATGAGGATACTCCTAATCCTGTCATTAATTTGCTTCCTGAGCAGGAGGATGTGATAGATTTAGGCGGTACAATGCGTTTAGGAGTTTATCCTTGTCGTCTAGCGCCCTCCACTTTAGCTTATCAATTATATGGGGAGGAGGTGATTTATGAACGCCATCGCCACCGTTACGAGTTTAATAATGGCTATCGTGATCAATTTTTAGCTACTGGTTATCAAATCAGTGGCACTTCCCCTGACGGGCGCTTGGTGGAAATTATCGAGCTTCCTAGCCATCCTTTTTTCATTGCCACCCAATTCCATCCTGAGTTTAAATCTCGCCCTAATCAACCTCATCCTTTATTTTCTGGCTTAATTAAAGCTTGTTTGATAATGGACAATGGATAATTGATAATGGATAATTGATAATTGATAACTATTAATTAGGGTTTGCTGAATAGTTCAAAAATCTCAATTCATCAGGGTTAAGACAGACTCATATCAAGTCCGCTAAGTCAATTAAAAATAATCTTAGTTCAATTTATTGAACGAAAAACCGTTAGCCGTGTAATGAATTACACGGTGGGTGAGTTACGAAGATATATTTTTTTCTTCTCGTTGCAATAGTCGAGGGGCAAAGGTAGGAATTGCCCATGCGCCGAGGGGCGCTGTAACAAGGATAGATAGCCCAGCAAGGGCGAGGATTTTTTCTCCCCCTTCAATGCCCAAACTGAGGGGAAGGGCGCCAATGGCCGCTTGTACGGTGGCTTTGGCGGAGTTTCCAGCAAGGAGAAATAGTTTTTCATCACGAT
This sequence comes from Cyanobacterium sp. T60_A2020_053, assembly GCA_015272165.1. Taxonomy (NCBI): domain Bacteria; kingdom Bacillati; phylum Cyanobacteriota; class Cyanophyceae; order Chroococcales; family Geminocystaceae; genus Cyanobacterium; species Cyanobacterium sp. T60_A2020_053. Next base: position 4,382 of record JACYMF010000018.1, on the reverse strand, counting down.
TCCAATTACTGCCCCAAGTGGCGAGATACCATCCCGTCATTCTGCCCACTAAAGTACCTAAAATTAAGATAATTAAGCCAACAATTAATGTATCTCCTAAAATATTGAGGGGGATATTAGCACCTAATAACACAAATAAAAATATTTCCGCTACTTTCCAGATGCTATCAAATCCGACTCTTAATCTTTCGGCGAGGGGCGCTGATTTTTCAATTAAGAAAAAGCCAAAACTCATTACGGCTAAGTAACCAGAAAAAATAGGATATATTTCTGCAATTTTTACTAAACCTACGGCAATACTAGCTGATAAAAATGTTTCTTGAACAATATTTTCTGACCATTTTTGTTTGATAAATAAATAGACAAATAAATAGGCTGTTATCCAACCAATTAAAACTCCTAAAACAACTTGGGTTATTAATTGTATCGGTAATAATGTTAAGCTATCTAAATTAAAATTTTTATCTTGACTTAAAAAATTAATTAATAAACTGAAAACCAATAATAATAAAACATCAGATAGCGCACTCCCCGTTAAAATAGCGTCAGGAATACCTTTTTTTACGCCCCAACCCAAACTCTTGAGCCGTAACATTCCCGGCACAATTACCGCAGGAGATTCAGGAGACAAAATACATCCTAATAATAAACCAGTTACCCAACTAAAATCTAATAAAATTACTGCTAAAATCATCACTACCAGAGCTTCAAAAATAGCAGGTAAAAATCCTAAACGTAGGGCAACTGAGCCTTGTTGTTTTAGTTTTTCACGATCTAATCCTAATCCAGCTTTCATTAAAATTGTCATCACCGCAATGGTCCGAAAATTATCCGCAGAATCGAGGAGGGAGGGCGCTAGAATATTAGTAAATTGTGAGCCAAAAATAATACCTATTAATATCATTCCTAATAAGGGAGGAAGTTTGATTTTTTTGACTAATTGCCCTGCCAAAAAACCTCCTAATAAAACTAATACAATGCTGATAAGTGTCTGTTCAAAAAATAATGTCATTTATTTAGGGATTGATGAAAAAATAAGGCTCTTCTACAATGGTTATGATAAATTAATAGAAAATAACTTTTATAACTCTTACTCAATAGTATTTATAGCAAAATAAAATTGAAAAGTTGATAAATTATTATTTAATAATTCTCTTTTGCCTTTTGCCTATCTTAACTAAAAATTTACATACTCAAAGTAATTGTATATAGGCAAGGGCTTTAAACCTCTTGTTATCACAACTTTAAAGTTAAGATTTGTTGGGTTTCGTTGCCTCAACCCAACCTACACATAATTAGAAATCAAGATAATTCAATTTTGTTTAACTTTCATCACTTTCTGAAATTTCAGCTTGATTATTTTCAGTAATTTCTAAACTTTCTTCCGAGATTTCAGCTTGATTATTTTCGATAACGTCTAAACCTTCTTCTGAATTTTCATCATTATTATTTTCGATAACGTCTAAACTTTCTTCCGAAATTTCAGCATCATTGCTTTCAATCACATCCAAAGTTTCTTCTGGTATTTCAGCTGGATTATTTTCGATAACTTCTAAACTTTCTTCTGATGTTTCAGTGATAATTTCTTCTGTCTGAGTAAGAGAATTTTCGATTACTTCTTCCTCAATTTCAGACACTGGATAATTAGGAATAGTAATAGCTTGAGCTTTGCTTAAACTAATTTTACCCGTCACTAATTTTGACAAAGTATCATTAAATTTGGGATCAAAATTGATAACTCTTACAGTGCTATTAAAAACATTTTTTAAAACATCACCTTGATCATCAATAAATTCCAGTTTAACCCAATTTTCTCCTTGATTAAAACCAGTTAAATAGAGAGGTTGCCAAGTGTCAATAATTGAGACTTCACCATTGATAGTAATTCGGATACGCCAATCCCTGATATTATCCTCTGAATTTTCTTGCGCCGCCAGATGTAAAGGTGCATTAGTGAGGTAAAAATCCAGCATAATCGGCTCTGCACCATAAGTTCCTTGAGGACGACTGTAGGTTAAAAGAGGTAAACTATTATTGGGGTTGTTGTCTTCCGTGGGAGTAAAGACATGGAAGGTGGTTTGGGCGTAAGCGCCTTCATTTTTAAAACTTTCATGCCATGGGCGCGAAGCAAACACTCTGATGGTATGGGTGCCGGGCGCTAAATCTGTCAATAATACTGGTTCTTCTGTACTATAAATAGCTTGATATGGTTGATCATCAAGGAAGAAATGTAAATGAGGTCCCATTTTCAGGTTATCATCTTTAAAAATAGTTAAGTCGCTAACGGTTAATTTTACTTCAGCGCTGGTAGTATCCAGTATTTTGCCATCGGCAGGAGAAATAATTTTGACTTGAGGTTGTTTTTGGGCGAAGTTTTTATTTAATTCTTGAATTAGTTTAGGTGGGTTGACTTCTTTTATATTTATGACTTGGGGGATGGGCGCTTTATCACTGGTGAAGGCTTCCACGCTTTCGATTTTATCCTGACATCCTGTCATCATTACCGTCAATGTGAGGGTAAGGAATAAACTCAATATTTTTTTTAGTGTCATAAAAACTCTCCGCTTATGTTTTACTCTTCTTTACTTTAACTGAAAATTTCACATCAAACTCACTTGATATAATAGTCCTAAATCATTCGTAAAAAATCAATTAAGTGAGGGAAGGTGTCAGGTTTCGGGGGTTAGCTATCAGGTGAAATGCTTATAAGTAGGTAAGCAAAATTAATTGTGATTTTTATTTTTCTCAAAGCTATGATAACAAGGGGCGCACATCCCCTTGCCCGTGAATTGTTTGTGTTTATTTTCTTATGAATCATTTATCATTGCTATATTTAATGAGCATTTCGGGATTGATTTCTACACCAATACCCTTTCTTTGTTTGGGAATATTGATGGTGGAATCTTCTTGGTTTAAATAAAGATTAGTAGTAGTAATATCTTCGTGAAAATAACGATTAGTGGCAGAAATATCCGCAGGTAATTGAAAGTTTTCTAAACTGGAAATATGCAGATTCAAAGCTCTACCAATACCTGATTCTAGCATTCCACCGCACCATAATTTTATCCCTGTTTGTTGACAAATTTGATGAATTTTTAAAGTATTAGTTACACCGCCCACTCGACTCGGTTTTAAATTAACAATCTGACAAGACTTTAGTTTAATAGCATTGCGTGTATCATTAACGGAATTGATACTTTCATCTAAACAAATAGGCGTTTTAATTTGACTTTGTAAATAACTATGCTCTAATAAATCATCATATCCTAATGGTTGTTCGATCATCAATAAATTAAGTTGGTCTAGCTGTTTAAATAGTGCTAAATCTTCTAAACTGAAAACGGAATTAGCATCTGCCATTATCATTAAGTCAGGATAATTTTTTCTAATCTTTTCTAATGGTTGTAATGCCCAATCTTTACTTATTTTTACTTTTATTCTTTGATAGCCTTCATCAACATAATTATTAACCTTTGTCAATAATTTTTCTAAATCTTTTTCTAAAGAAACAGCTACACCCACCGAAATTTTATCTCTAATACCACCAATATATTCTTGTAAACTAAGATTATTGGCTTGAGCAAATAAATCCCATAATGCACAGTCTAATGCTGATTTAGCCATGTTATGCCCTCGCACGGGCGCTGATATTTGTGCAAATTCTTGGGGAGAGTTAATCTCTTTTTTTAACAAAGAAGGTATTAAAAAATCAGTTAAAACATGATATGTTGTTTTTATTGTTTCATAAGTATAAAAAGGATGTTCAAAGGTTGGGCATTCTCCCCAACCAGTTAAGCCTTCACTGTGAATTGCTACAATTAAACAGCTATGATTCTGATATTCTCCTCCTGCAAATTTAAAGGGTGATTTAAAGGGTATTAAAAGGTTATATAAATTTATTTTTTCTATGTACATTTATTGGCAAAATAGTATTATAACAAGGGTAAAGAAGCAAAAATGACAAGGCTTATACAGTGGCTAGGAAATGTCGTCACATGGACTTTTGACAAAGGTCACTTTAAAGATAGCTTGAGCTACCATTAAATTTGCTTACTTACTGATTTTCTCATGAATGATTTAGGATTACTTGATAATATCAAGTCCGCTTGATCAGCCGAAGGCTGCCGCTGCGCGATCACTTACAAATCAATTAAAAACAATCTTAGTTCAATTTATTGAACGAGATACCATTGGTTCCGTGCAATTCATTACACGGTGGGTAAATTACGAAGATATAATATATTTGTAAGTGCGATTCGTTCAATCCAAAAGTTAAGGTTGAAATACCTGAAGCGTGGGATTGGAAAGGGATAAACCCCCCTACTGGAGCAGGGTGTTTTCAAAGTCAGGATCAAAATTGATTTGTTTTTGACAAGAAGACA